>CAZBEA010000047.1:0-8184 GCA_964490835.1 uncultured Gammaproteobacteria bacterium | reverse complement strand
AAATTTTCGGACCTTTGAAAATATTTAAAATTTTTTCTGAAGTTCCGGGAAGGAAGGGCTGAAGTTTTACAGCAAATTCAAGTAATGCGGTAATTTCTTCCTGTAATATTTGTTTTAATTCTGTTCTGTCACTCACTAACCATGGGGCGTTTTGATTTATGTGTTTATCAATTGTTTGAAGATCTAGAATCCAAATGTTTTGAAGGACTAAATTAAATGCAAAATTATCCAAATCTTTCTTTTGCTGTTCTCTTAAAATATTTGAGATGTCTTTTGTTTCACAATCAAAATCTAAGTCAGAATTTTCTGCAAGTTTGGCTATTCTAGAAACGGTATTCCCCAAACCGTTCACCAAATCAGAATTATAGACATGCTTTAATTTTTCCTCTGAGAAATCTCCATCATCGCTCGAAGGGATTTGACTCAGCAGGTAGTAGCGAAGCGCATCTGTTCCGTATTTTTGGATCAGGTCATTGGGATCAATTACATTTCCTAAAGTCTTGGACATCTTTTGCCCATCAACAGTAAAGTATCCATGAACAAAAATAGTTTTTGGTAATTCAAGTCCTGCCGAGAGCAAAAACGCAGGCCAATAAATTGCATGAAATTTAATAATTCCTTTGCCAATGACATGAATATCCGCTGGCCATGCACCAATATCTTCTACACCGCTTCGGTAAATATTCAATGCATCAAACCATACATACATTTTCTGCGTTGGGTCACCCGGGACATCAACGCCCCAATTTTTGGCGCGTTCGTTACTGCGAGAGATTGAGATGTCCTTGAGACCCTGTTTTAAGAATCCGAGAACCTCATTTTTTCGCGACTCGGGAATAATTTGAATTTGGTTGCTTCTTATTATTTCTTCAATTTGAGTTTGATATTTTGACAGGGCGAAGAAATAATTTTCTTCCGACACTTCATCTAATTTTTTCCCAGGATGCTCAAAACATTCACCGTTTTCATTTAGTTCCTCCCTTTCATAAAAAGCCTCACAACCGACACAATAGAGTCCGGTATATGTTTTTTTATAAATATCGCCCTTCTGTGAACATTTTTGCCACAATTCCTGGGAAGAAGTGTGATGTTGAGGGTTGCTTCCTTTTTGGAATCTGTCAAATTGAATATTGAGATTGGTTGCAAGGTTTTCAAATAATTGAGAATTCTCATCTACGAATTCCTGCACATTTTTCCCCGAAAGTTCGGCTGCTTGAACATTTTTAAGCGCATTTTCGTCACCTCCGGAAAGAAGAATTATCTCATTTCCCAGAAGTCTGTGGTATCGCGCAATAACATCCGCCTGAACAAATTCCAATGCATGACCGACATGTGGTCGTGCATTTACATACGGAATTGCTGTTGTTATGTAGAAAGGTTTCATGAGCGTGATTGTATCAAGATGCGTAACCGAACTCAAGATTTACTGTTTTTTTTAGATCTGAAATAGAACTCCGCTCCAACGAGCACCACGAATAATAACAATATATACGGGATCCTACTAAGATCGAGTAGTTTTAAAACAACGATTCCTGTAAAAAATATACCTATAAGAATTCCTACTCTGATTTTTTTTACAAAAAATGTGAAAAAAGCCCCAACACACAAAAAGAATAGAAGTAGAAATAGGTGGGTAAAAGTGAACGGCAAGGAGGAAATTATTTTTTCTCGCGGATCGGTAAAAAGAAAAAGGAAGAAGATGCCAAGAAATAAGAGAATACTTATATATATGTATGATATGAATTTCCTTCGAATCCTCATGACTATAGCGTATCACATGGAAATTTAAAAAATCCCTTGACAAGCTTTAGCACTCATGATATATTATTGCTAATCTCTTGAACGCCTGGGCAGGGCGTGTAGGAAATCTAGGCCCTACATTCAAGAGCGTTGCCTCGTATATTTCTTTAGGGTTCGAAGCATTCGACCAAAGGGTATATGGGCTCGGTTTTATTTTTTATGTACGATTTAACACAACGTCAAATTGAAATTTTGAAATGTATTGTTCGTGAATACATCGACTCGGCTGAGCCTGTTGGCTCTGAAACAATCGAGAAGAAATTTGATTTAGGTGTAAGTCCTGCAACTATCCGCAATGAAATGGCGGCAATGGTAAAGACCGGATATCTTTCCAAAACACACTCTTCGAGCGGAAGAATCCCGTCCAGTAAGGCTTTGAAATTGTATGTAAACGAGTTGATGAAAGAAAGACAACTTTCGGTTGCAGATGAGGTTGAGGCAAAGGAAAAAGTATGGGACATACGCCAGCGAGAAGCGCAATTTTTGAGAGAACTCGTAAAAAATCTTTCACAAAAAACAGGGGCACTATCGGTAGCGATTACCGACCAGGGTGAACTATTTTATTCGGGATATGCGCATATTCTTGAAACACCTGAATTTTATGATATCGATGTAGCGAAAAACTTACTAACAATGCTTGATAATTATTCGTTTCTTTACCAGGTTATGCAGAGAATTGAAAGTCAGTGCTCAATCTTTTTGGGTGATGATTTTCAGGAAGAAGCAGTCGCGCCATACGGATTTGTTTTTTCGAGATTCCACACAAGACATAATAGGGTTGGTTCGATTGGAATAATCGGTCCGGCCAGACTGAGATATGAAATGGTAGTTCCGACTGTTCGGTATTACGGATCACTTGTTGAGGAGATTGCTGATTGGTAATATGACAACAAAAGCAAAAACTCAGCAAAAAAGCGAGTCAGAAAAAAAAGTTCAAGAACTTGAAGAGCTTGTAAAAAGGACGGTTGCCGACTATCATAATCTAGAAAATCGAATGCAGGAAGAGAGAAAGTCGATTGGCACATACGCTACGACCGAACTTATAAAAAGACTTCTTCCCGCATTTGATACGCTCTTTTTAGCTGCAAAATTTACAAACGATCAAGGAGTAATCCTTACGGCCAAGCAACTACTTGATGCACTACAAAAAGAAGGGGTTGAGAAAATAAATACTGAAAATGTGGTATTTAATCCGTCCCTTATGGAATGTGTCGAGGTAGTAAGCGGTCCAACAGATCAGGTAGTTGAGGAGTTGGCACCCGGATTTATCATGGGTGACAAGTTACTGAGGGCAGCACGAGTGAAAGTCGGATCGGGAGAAAATACCGGTCAAACAAGTTAAAAAATATAATAAAATACACATATGGGAAAAATATTAGGAATTGATTTAGGTACAACAAACTCTTGCATGGCAGTGATGGAGGCAGGCCGACCGAAGGTGATTCATTCTGCCGAAGGACGAAATGTGGTTCCGTCAGTTGTTGATCCGATGGATCGAACTGTCGGGGATGTCGCAAAGCGACAAATGGTTCTCAAACCCAAGAGGATCGTTTTTTCCGTAAAGCGTCTCATGGGGAGAAGATTTTCTGACGAGTCGGTAAAGAGTGATATCAAACTACTTCCATATTCTGTTGTTGCCGGTCGGGACGATATGGCAACGGTTGAGGTAGAAGGAAAACAATTTACCCCACAAGAAGTTTCAGCGATGATTCTGCAAAAATTGAAGGCAGATGCCGAAAGCTATCTAGGTGAAAAAATCACTCAAGCAGTTATTACGGTTCCGGCATATTTTGACGATGCGCAACGTCAAGCAACCAAACAGGCTGGCGAGATTGCCGGGCTTGAGGTATTGCGCGTGGTGAACGAGCCAACAGCAGCAGCCCTGGCATACGGACTTGATAAGAAAGGCGCCAAAACAATTGCAGTATATGATCTTGGTGGTGGAACCTTTGACATTTCGATATTGGAACTCGGTGACATAGACGGCCAGTCGGTGTATGAGGTAAAAGCCACAAATGGAGACACACACCTTGGTGGAGACGATTTTGATCAAAGAATTATCGATTTTTTGGCAGACGAATTCAAGAAAGAAAATAATATTGATTTAAGACGTGATCCACAAGCCTTGCAAAGACTGAAAGAATCTGCAGAAAAAGCAAAAATTGAACTCTCATCTTCTCTTGAAGCGGAAATTAACCAACCCTTTATCACCCAAGGACCCGCAGGACCTCTTCATTTGACAATGAAATTGTCTCGTTCCAAGCTTGAAAGCCTTGTTGCAGACCTTATTACAAAAAGCTTGGATCCTGTCGCAGCATGTCTCAAGGACGCCGGGCTTGATAAGAGTGCAATCGATGAGATCGTTATGGTTGGTGGAATGACGAGAATGCCAAAAGTATTTGATGAGGTTTCGAAATTCTTCGGGAAAGAACCCAATAAAAGTGTAAACCCTGACGAAGTTGTTGCAATTGGAGCAGCTGTCCAGGCTGGGGTTTTGGCAGGAGATGTAAAGGATATTTTGCTTGTTGATGTCACACCGCTCACTCTTGGGCTGGAAACTCTAGGAAGTGTTGCAACGCCTTTGATCGAAAAGAATACAGCAATTCCGACGAAAAAATCTCAGGTTTTCTCAACCGCTGCCGATAATCAAACTCAGGTTGAAATCCATGTTCTTCAAGGAGAGCGACCAATGGCCCAAGATAACAAATCTCTCGGGCGATTTATTCTCGATGGAATTCCTCCTGCTCCTCGGGGGGTGCCTCAAGTGGAAGTAACATTCGATCTTGATTCGAGTGGGATCCTTTCTGTATCAGCCAAGGATCGTGCATCCGGAAAAGAGCAAAGTATTAAAATTACCGGTTCAACAGGTCTCACCAAAGAAGAAGTAGAAAAAATGCAGCAAGAGGCAGAAGCCCACGCTGACGAGGATGCAAAGAAAAAAGAATTGGTAGAAATTAAAAACCAAGCTGACGCATTAATATTTACAACAGAAAAGACAATCAAAGATATGGGAGATAAAATAACAGATGTTGATAAAAAAGAACTTGAAGAAAGAGTGGATGAGTTGAAAAAGAAATTGGAAGAGGGCGACAAGGAGGAAATCAAGAAAAAGACGGAAGAGTTATCGGATAAGTTACAAAAAGTTGGTGCCCAAGCTTATGAAGAGAAAGGGCCTGAGCAACCGACCCAAGAAGGCGAATCCACAGAAGGCACCGAAGACAAAGAAAAGAAAAAAGATAAGGAAGAACCCGTCGAAGGCGAAGTCGTAAACGACTAATTCTTGACAAGAATACCCCACATTTCATACGCTAAGAGAGTCGTATGAAGAAAAATACCCTATTTCCCATCCTGATTGTTCTTATGATTTTGGGGGGGTTGGGGGTAATGAGACTCACGAGTAATACAAATCCCGGAACCCCCAACAGACCGGAAATTCCTAAGGAAAATCAAAAGGATTTGGAAGACGATTTTGAATCGATCAATACTATTATTTATGGTGCTCGAGGTTCAAGTAAGTCGGTCGTGGGAGCTGTAAATGATTCGGGAAAAAATAACAGCCCCGTTACACTCGTGGATAATGATACAAAATTTGCCTATCCTCTTTCTAACAGCAAACAAATTCTTTATATTGATGAGACGAATGAATTTGATCTCGGTAAAAAACTGGTAGTTAAAAATATAATGCCAGATGGTGGGCTTGAGGATGGCGCAGAAATTGTTATTTATGAGGCAGAAGGCGATTATAGAATTGACCGTTATGTTATTTCTGAAAACAATGAATGGATTAGCTGGTACGAGTTAAGGCCTCCTTTTGGAACGACACCTACTCACGACAGTGATTATTATAGAAGTTATAAAGCAAATATTGGAGACATTGTAAATTCCGGTGGAAGGTCAGAGATTGCTGCAATTCAATTGACCGATGAAAAGGCAGAGCCTGCAAAGTCTGTAAATCTTCCGGTTATTGTCACCAACACCGGGCAAGTGTATTTTGATGCCGTTGTTCCAAGTACCTATGCTCTTCATGCCGGATTTAGAAACGAATCACTCAACACAATACTTGCAATAGACTCTTATAACAGCACGCCACAACTGTTCCTACAAAAGTACATTCTATACTCAGCTTTCAATCCCGACAATTCTAAATTTCCCGATGACGGTGATAGAGACAGTTCTCGTCCCGCTGTCATAAATACCAATATAGTCAAAGTGTACGATTTTGATTCGGGATCCGAATCAATTGCGGCTCCTGGAGACGAGGGAGAACACTATAAAAATCCGGTTTATGTGGAAGGTGACCCCGGGTCCGAACTTACAATTGCTGCAGCTATATACAAAATTGAAGATGTTGGAACCGAGAAGAAATTAGTTGGAAAAGAACTGCAACTCATCATTTCATCCAATGGCTCATTTGAGAAAAAGACTATTTCGTCATTTTCAGACAGCAAACGTCAGGCTATTTTGGGAGTTGGGATAAGACCTAACGGTAACAAAACGTTAATTGTAGGAACCGAAAATGGAACACTGGGAAATTTTGGGACAGGAAACGGAGTTGCTGCCTCAGGGTATAGAAGTATGGTCGATGATATCTCAATTTATGATTTGACCGAACTGAAAAAAGTCGCCACCGTAACGTCCCTTACTTCATCACCTTTTGAATATCTTGGTACTCTACCAAAGACCGTAGATGAGAAGACGGGAATAGAACGAAACACAAAAATCGATAAAGAGACACTCGAGAGAACAAAAAAACAACTACAGCTCGGAACATTTGTCCCTGTACAGCCAAGGCGTGAAAGGCGCAATCCAAGAAGCGAGTGTGAGACAGAGTGGGAGAAAAAAGGATACTCAAATTATGAGGCGTGCGAGGCATGCCCTGTGTATATTTATAGCGACAATGGGACAAAAGATGTGTCAGTTAAGCCGCGCACGCCCATCAGTGAAGCTTCAAGCAATATCCCCTTGAGCAACGGTGTATGGAATGTGCGGGCCGATGAAAACGGCACCCTCTATGCGAACGGAAGAGAGTATAAAAATATTGATTTTTATTTCCCTCGCGCGCGATTTCAGGCTCCGAAAGCAGGATGGGTAATTTCAAAAAGTAATATTGACCAAGAGATTCCAAGGATTGCCTCTCAAATAGGGTTTAATAATCGTGAGATCGAAGATATTGTAAGTTATTTCAAAAAACACATCTCCTCGGATAGCTTTAAGTTGGGAATCTTAGAAGATTCTCAGGCACAAGAAATTCTTGATCTTGAAGTCAGTCCTGTACCTGGTTCCTCAAAAACCATACTGTTCTCTGTTCGGGAATTATCCGAAAGCACACCAGATATTTCTTTCCCTATCGTTGAGGCCTTCGATAGAGCCGATTATTCCGTCGTAACTTGGGGTGTTGTAACCGAGTAAAGAGACTTATTTGTATTCAATTCTCACGCGTGATACTATTATAGTATGCCACCGTGTCCACCGGATAATATTCGTACTGACTTGGGATGTATCCCTACCGATCCGATAGGTTTTGTTAGTAAGGTGTACGGATTCGGAATTTCATTTATAGGCCTTGTTGCGTTTCTTTTTATGATTATTGGTGGATATTATTTATTAAGCAGTCAAGGCAATCCAGAACGTGTAGCTACAGGAAAATCGTATATCTACTATTCTATTGCAGGTGTGCTTCTTGCCGTTTTTGGGTTTGTCATCATCGAAGTAATTGGAGGAGATATCCTCAAAATACCCGGAATCGGGTAATACGCATATGAAACGAATTCTGCCCTTCGTTGTAATTGGTTTTTTTCTATTCTCGCTTTTTTTCCCAAGTTCGGAAGTTTTTGCAACTTCACATTTGGCACCCACAGCTACACCAACTCCTGCGCCCGCGACTGAAGGGACATGGTTTCCTGATTCTGAAGTGACTTTTGTTGGAAAAGCTGCAAGTAGGTCTGATGCCTTTTTAAACTGGGCAATTGCCAACTATGACTGGCTTTGTGTTGCTAAAGACTCAAATCAAAATTGTGACAATTCCAATAATCCCGTTATTGGGTTTTGGTGGTTGATTGCAAGAATCATGTATGCATTTTTGACGCTCTTTGTTTTGGCCACAGCGTTTATTATGATCATCACAAGAGGAAAGAATATTACTATTATGAAGTTCTTGCCTCGTCTCTTTTTTATTGCTCTTCTTATTGCATTTACCTATGCTTTGATCGTCTTCTTGTACCAGATTGTTGATGCTATTACTGGATTTTTCTTCCGCGTTACGGATCAGACAAGTAATGTGCGTCGTCTTATCAATTCGACAGATCTACTTTTTGTAGGATTTGATTATTCTTCATTCATAGGCTTTAGGAAATCGGGTGTGGAGAATGATGAATCTGCTTTTAT
>CAZBEA010000046.1:0-8445 GCA_964490835.1 uncultured Gammaproteobacteria bacterium | reverse complement strand
CATACAATAAATCTGTGATCAATATTTTGGACATTGTAGGAGTACTACTTTTTCTTATCCTTTTTATCGTAGTTCTCAAACGATACTGGTTCTATTCGCTCTATTCATTTTTACGATTTCTACTTTTTTCAGCAGTGTCAGTATCCACGGGACTTTTGATATCGAGCATCAACCCTTTTAATTTATTTTTCTCCAAACTCCAAATTGCATTGTTAATTACCGGAATAGTATTTATCCTTCTGTGGAAATTTATTTCTTTTAAAAAAATCTTTTTTTGGCTCGATACGCATCTTTTCAAAATCGATCGATTTGTCTATTTTCATAAATTAAATAAATTAATAAATATTCCTCCATCTCTTGTGGCGTCTCTCTTTTTCACTTTCTTCCTTTTTTCAATTGTCATATCAATCGCGCCTTACAATAAAATTGTTGAATCGCAGGTTGATGGTTCCAAAATTCTCAAACCTCTTTCTTTTAAAATTTATTTTTCTCCAAGTAATTTGGGTAATTTCAATCCGTTTGAAGGAACGGTTTTTGACATTCCAAATCCTCTTTCTCCATCGGGTCGTGGAATTCTTGACACAATAAGACGCCCGTATATTATAGAGACGGCGACAAAAATAAATGAAGAAAGAGCCAAGGCAGGACTTCCGCCTATTGAGGAGGTTCCAATCGAATTTCCGGAAGAGCAAACGCCGTCTTTACCTTCATCGCCAATTCCTTCAGGTGGATCGACTACCCCCACCCAACCCAAACAAAGTCCTATCGTGATAAAAATCCCCGGCCTTCCATCTTCTCAGCCCTCTCCAACCCCCACAAACCCTTCTATCCCAACTCCAACTACCGCACCATCATCGCCGAGTTCTCCCGCCACACCCGGGTCACAACCCACCTCTACCCCCATCCCCACCGCAACACCTACACCTACTCCCACCCCAACCCCTACACCACAAAATACCGAATCTATCGAACAAAGAATTTTTGAATTGACGAATGAGAAGAGAGCCGAAAATGGCGTAAAAGCGCTTGTGTGGAGTGAGGAAATTGCTGTCGTTGCAAGAGCTCATTCAAAAGACATGGTCGCAAGAAACTACTTTAGTCACAACTCCCCGGAAGGCGTTACACCGTTTCAAAGGCTATCGATAGGGGGAATCTCGTATACAACTGCGGGAGAAAATATCGCCACTGCCGGAACTGCCGAACTCATTATGAATGCTTGGATGAACTCACCCGGACACCGGGCAAATATTTTAAATTCGTCTTTTGGAAAAATCGGCATTGGCGTTGCCGCGAATGCAGGATACGGCCTCATGGCAACACAAAATTTTACAAATTAAGCATGAATGCACAAGAAGTTGTTGACTCACTCAGAAAAAAATATCCCGGGAAAAATATTATTACAAACGACCAATCACATCCTACTCAAATAACATGTGAGATTGAACCCACCTCGGATCACCCCGAATACAGCATAGCAATCGTTGTGGCCGATGATGTCCCTGCCCATCATCACAAAAATTCAACCGAGCTATTTGAAATTTTAGAAGGAGAAATTGATATCACTGTCGATGGAACAAAAATTCATCTTTTTACAGAAGAAAAAATATCAATTCACCCCCGATCGGTTCACTCGATTACAGGAAATTCTTCGTGGATCAAGATATCATCGTATCCCGGCTGGACACCCGAAGACCACATTCTCTCCTAAATTGGACACACTCCTAACGCGTATGATACAGTGGTTATGGTATCAATGACAAAAGTACTCATCACGCTTTTTCTTCTCTTTTTCCTTATACCTTCAAAGGCCAATGCTGAAGACATTATCACAGCAGACAAACTCATCACTGTTGATCTGGGGAGTCAAACTCTCCGGGCTTGGGAAGGCGGACAAATTCAGCACGAGACGAAGGTTTCAACGGGCATGAAACTTACACCAACTGTCAAAGGGGGGTTTAAGATTCGTAGTAAAATTGAGAAGCAAGACATGAAAGGACCGTCACCGTATAAATATTTGTATCCATCAGGCAAATACTACATTAAAGACGTACCGCACGTTATGTATTTTTACCAGGCATACGCTATACACGGAGCATACTGGCATAATAATTTTGGAGTAAGAGCCTCTCACGGATGTGTAAATGTTCCACTTGAGTCGGCTGCGTGGCTTTTCTCATGGGCGCAAATTGGCACGAGAGTTGAGGTGTATTAGCGTATGATTCTCTCCTGTTGAAATCTCTGTCAATTCCTGTTTTACTTGAACTGCAAAAGTTCTTCCCAAAAAACAGCTTATGAGCATCACCAGATCAACTACAACCATAACGGTATTGGTTCTTATTCTTCTTATTTCGGGAGCCATCTTTTTAGGTATTCGACTAAAATCGCAGAACCCAAACTCGCCGAAGACAAAAGAAGAACAACAGTCAGAAACGACAAACCCCTTCAAAAAATATACCTTTAAAGAACTTGGACTTACCCTTCAGGTTCCAAGCGATTTTATTGTTACTTTTGAACCGCAACTCAACTTGGATACAAACACGGCATATGCTTATACCTTTACAATTCAAAATTATTCGAACGGTCCCACGGAGGACAAAAATTACCAGCTTTATGGAATATATCAATTCGACACGGAAAAAGTAGATTCAGGCATCCTACCCACCCTAAAAGAAGAAATGAATGAAGAGTCGGTTAGTGAAACGACAATCTCCGGATTACCCGCAATCCAGGGACAACTAAAAGGAGAAAGGCAACGTTTTGCAACATACATCGTAGAAGATGGATATATACTTAAGCTATTCACATCCGAACCGACCGAAGAAAATAGACTTATTTCAGAAAAAATAATTTCCACTTTCGAATTCAAATGACACCGTGCATTTTACTTCTCACTTGCGCAGATCAACAAGAAGCGGATCATGTTGCTGAAGAATTATTAGAAAAAAGACTTGCCGCGTGTATTAAGTTCACACCAATCAAATCCACCTACCGATGGAAGAATCGAATCGAAAAATCATCCGAAATTCTTCTGATGATTGATAGTGTTGAAGAAAATTTTGTAAAAATACAAGTATTACTTGAAAAAATTCACAGCTACGAAACCTTCAATCTTTCCTTAGTAAAGATCGACAAAACAACAGACGGGGTTCTCTCTTGGCTTAGAGAGGAAATTTCTTGACAACACAACACCTATTGAATTCCTCAAATACTTCGATATACTGTGATTAGAGTACGAATATGGAACAAAAAACTGTGCAAGACGTCGCCAAAAAAATTTCAAATGCTCACAGTGCTCAAAGCGACCCGAGACTGTATCCTCGAATTGACGCACTTTTGATTCAGAACCCAAGTAGACTATGCGCATTCCCATTGATCGGAGGGATTATAAAAATTATTCTTCTCATTCCTCAATTTTTTATTCTAATGGTTCTGGGAATGGTCGTCTCAATCCTTGTCTCATATATCAATCCTTTTGTTGTGCTCTTTACCGGCAAGTACATGCAAGCTGCTTATGATCTCAATCTCTTATACATGAAATGGTATCTAAAAGTTACTTTTTTCAGCAATGGTATCACCGACAAATATCCCGGATTCAATTCTGAAATTCAGGATACTTATTCTCTTTCAATTCCGATTCCGACTCAGCCTAGTAAATTCTATGCAATCCCAATTCTGGGTTATCTTGTCAGATCTATTGCTATGATTCCGTTTTCAATTTGGACCTCTGCCATATTGTACGCAGCCGGATACGCGACACTTTTCAATTCGTTATACGTACTTTTCCGAGGGAAATATTCAGAAACGACTTTTGAACTGGTTTGGGACAGCTCAAGGCTCCACCTTGCCCAGCAAGCATATATGGGAGGTCTTTCGGATACGTATCCAAAATTTGGCATATCTATGAACCACAAAGGCAAAAAGATTTTCCTCATTTCACTTGGACTTATTGCATATATCCTTTTTACAACTCTTTGGCTGGTACTCCAGATCATGGGATCGCTGGATTCAGGCAACAATTATTCCCCAACGACAACACGGTAGTATTTGCACAAAACTATTCATCAGTGTAATCTTAAGGTATGGAAGATCAACTTACTTCATCTTCAAATATTCAGGAATTCAGCGAAGACAAAAACCCCCTTACAGACCGCGAGCTTGCAGCAAAGTCAACATACGTCCCTCATCCAGAATTTCATCTTCCGAAAGCAAACTTTGCACTTGCAGGAATTGTCTCCGGTGTTATCGGAATTGGAATTGCCCTAATCATTTACATGGGCACAAGGTTTTTCCTTTTCACCGTTATGCCTTTTGACCCACAAGCCCGAGCAGGTCTTGATTTTCTGCTCGTGCTCACGGCAATTTTACTTTCAATTATTATCGAGTCCGGCGTTGCTCTTTTTATTGCTAAAAGCAAACAGGTGATATCTCTTCTTATTTCATGGCTAATCTTTTTTGGGTTTATAACCGTTATCGTATATATTATTTCTCTGAATACCGAGGCTATTTAGTAGCTTTACGAACGCTATTTATTTTCATATACTAATTTGATGTCAAGGAATTTACTTATTGTCGCGTTGGTCGCTGTCGTCAACTCGATCGGATACGGGATAATAATTCCCATTCTCTATTCTTATTCTCATAAATTTGGTCTTTCGGATTTTCAGAACGGACTTCTTTTTGCATTATTCTCGCTCTGTGCATTTATCTCAAATCCGATCATCGGTAGACTATCCGATAAATACGGGAGAAAACCACTTCTGATAATTTCCCTTGCCGGGACCGCGCTATCTTTTTTTATGACTGCATTTGCACCAAATGCATTTTTCCTTTTTCTTTCCCGCGCACTCGACGGTATAACTGCAGGAAATATTCCCGTTATCGCAGCAGTCATTTCAGATACTACCGATGAGAAATCACGCGCAAAGGGATTTGGCATTCTGGGTGCAGCGTTCGGTTTTGGATTTTTCTTCGGCCCTGCCATTTCTGCATTTACAATCGGTTTTGGTGAAAGTCTTCCCTTCATAATCGCCGGAATCATCGCTGCGCTGTCTGTCGTTGTGACGATGGTTTTTTTACCTGAAACAAATACCCATATGGGACAGGTCAGAAAAGGGAAATTGTTTGATTTTCCGCTTTTGGCTCGCACACTTGTACATCCTGCAGTAGGTCGAACACTGCAAATTTCACTTCTTTACAATACGGCATTTGGAATATTGATTTTTGCATATCAACCGTTTTTGGTGAAAGTTATCGGCATTGGGGCACGCGAAATATCACTCATCTTTACAATGATTGGAGTTATAGGAATAATTACTCAAACGCTTCTCATTCAAAGGACTGTTAAAAAATTTGGTGACTTAAAACCTTTTGCTATTGCGCTTCTTTTGATCACCGGATGTTTTGTTGCGTACTTTTTCGCACGTAACCTCACCTCATATCTTGTTGTGGTCTTTTTCTTTGCAACTGCCAATTCTTTTATCGGACCACTTATCCAGACAATTTTATCCAAACAAACCGACATGAAATCGCAAGGTTCTATTCAGGGTTTGAATGCTTCATATATGTCGATCGGAAATATTATTGGCCCAATTATTGGTGGAGTTATTGCTCAACAAATTTCAATTCCTGCACCATTTTTGCTCGCGGCAATATTCACAGCAATTTGTTTTATCATGTCGTTAAAAGAGAAGGAAAAAAACATTCCACTTGAACACGCATTTAGTAATTAAGAGCTTGCACTTGCGTATCGACCGAGTGCCTTTTTCCAAAACCAGAGACTAAAGAATAGAAATAAAATTGTTACCACCGAGCATATTATCAGTGTTGAGAATGATAATAATCCCATCAATCCTTTGGCCGGAATTGTAATTAAAATAACCACCGGTACGAAAAATGTCAACGCAAAACGGATGGCCTTGGGATATATATCTGTCGGAAATCTCCCCATACCGATAAGATCACGATATACCCAGATTATGTGATCCACTTCAGTCGAAATGATCCCGATAGCACATACAAAAAGGTGGAACGCGAAAGCGATAACCATACTAATAACCATCGTGAGCGCAAAAACAAATACATACAGCGGGCTATCAACTGATCCGTTTTTAAATAAGAATAATAAAAACCCTATCCACAAAGGAATAAGAGTCAACATATCCACTACATCTGCTTTGCCAAAGAGCGGACGAAAATAAGTTGGAAGGGGTTTGAGAATATCATAATCGAATGAACCGAATAGTAATGATTGGCGAAAATCATATACCCCTCTGAATATCGATTGTGCTGTTATATCAACAATATTAAATACCAGAAAAAATACGATCACCTGATTTACGGAGTATCCCGCCAAAGAGCCAGATGCAGAAATTACCGATGAAAGAAAAATTAATAAGAGGATGAACCTGACAACTTTCCCGACAAGAAATGCCAATGCTCCCCAAAATGACAACGTATGGTCTTGCAAAGAAAGCGATGCAATTTTTTTCCAAACTATAAATAAGTGAATTATTTTGTTCATTCAATTTCCGTATGCCCCATAATCTCTTACTCCCCATTTAAAAAGTTTGGTGGTCGCGAAGTAAAAAGCAATTGTCCAAAATATTGTGACAACAATTGCTTGGACACCTTGTTGTATAGATATATCCCCGAGCCACAATTTCATTGGGAAATACGCAAGATATGGGAATGGTGTGAATTGAATAATGTTAAATAACCATTTTGGAAGAACATCGAGCGGAAAATAAAGACCGGAGAAAAAATCAAAAAGAATTACACCAAAAAGCCACCTCACAGCCCACACCTCATCAGTCCAAAATGCAGTAAGAGATAGAAAAATATTCAAAAAGAAAAATAAGAACATCGAACAAATAAGAAAAAGTGCTACAACAAAAATTGTCAAACCTCTATCGGGAAAAAGCGGCGATATGTGAAATACAAAAGAAAGCAAAACCATCTCGGGTATAAAAAAAATAATATTGAATCCCTTATCTATGAGGTCCTCGACAAAAAGCTTGCGGAATATACTTATGGGAAGAAGAAGGTCTTTTGTTATTTCTCCACTACGAATTTGTCCTGCGATGTACCCGCTAAAGCTCGAGAGAATTGCATTTGAAATAAATCCAATTCCCAGAACATACGTCATCATCTCGTCTCTTGTGTATGAAAAAATTTGATTATTTGAGGTGAATAATGCTTGCCAAAAAACAATAAGAGCAAGATATGAGATAAGATTGCGAAATCTCCAGAAAATAAAAGTTGCACGATATGTAAGATATGTAGAAAATGAAACCCTCGCAAGCGCCAGTGTTTTACTCATTGTTCTTAAATATTTGCCCTATTACATCCTCAATTGGAATTTCTTCGATTGAAAAATCCATGACATGCTCGTTTTGTGAAACAAATCCCGCAAAGTCTTGGATATTTTTTTGTGGAATCAGTATTTCAAATCTGTCTTCATTTTTTTTCTGAATTTTTCCAAATTTTGAAATCTGTGCATTCTCCAATTTTCCATCGGTGTCCACTTTGGCGAACTTTTCCTTTCTGTATTTTTTTGTAAGATCCGATAACTGACCATCAAAAAGTAGTTGACCCTTTTCAATAACAAGTACCCGCTTACACAGTCGCTCAACATCCTTCATGTAATGTGAAGTAAGAATGATGGAGGCTTTAAATTCTCTATTGTAATCTCTTATAAAATTCCTCATGACATCCTGCATTACTACATCAAGCCCAATTGTCGGTTCATCAAGAAATAGTATCTTCGGCTTATGAAGTAATGACGCCACGAGCTCACACTTCATCCTCTGGCCAAGAGATAATTTTCTCGTCTGAATATGGAGGATATCTTTTAAATTAAGCATTTGAGTAAGAGTGTCAAGGGCTTTTTGAAATTGAGTTTCGGGAATTTCATAAATTTCTTTGTTCAGTAAAAATGTTTCAAGAGGAGGTAAATTCCACCAGAGTTGTGATTTTTGCCCCATAACAAGCGATATATTTTTTAGAAAATCATGTTTTCTTTCTTGCGGTGTGTAACCCAAGACACTTACTTCACCCGCTGTCGGATACAAAAGACCTGAAAGACATTTGAGAGTTGTGGTCTTGCCTGCCCCATTTGGTCCTATAAATCCAACCAGTTCTCCCTCGCCGATTTCAAAAGAGATATCCCGCACAGCATGAACCATCTCATACTTTTTATTAATAAATCCCCGAATTGATCCTCTAAAACCCGGGTCCTTTTTATGTGCTTTAAAGTCTTTTGTGAGATGACTTACAGAAATTGCCATATCCATACATATAGAATATCAGATGTAAATTGAATTTTTTGTGATATTATTCGCACATGGGCAGGGTTTTTTCATATGATGAAATTGTGGACGGGCATGTTCCGACACCTCTTGATTTTAAAAATGCTACAGCATTTATTTCTGGTGAATTATCGATGCT
>CAZBEA010000045.1:0-8779 GCA_964490835.1 uncultured Gammaproteobacteria bacterium | reverse complement strand
ATGTTTTTGAAAGCGCACGAAAAAATTTAGAGGATCAAAAAGTTGATTGGGGAAATTTTGCAATAGCATTAGTTATAAATATTTTATATTTCGCCGGGTCGGTATTGTTCTTTTATATATTATTTAAAAAATCCAAAAAAACTGGCCAATTTGCAAGAAATGAAGGATAAGCTATAATACTCATATGCTAAAACAACAAATTCAGGACGATTTAAAAAATGCGATGCTGGCAAAAGATGAGAATAGACTCTCCGTAATACGGATGTTGAAAAGCGCAATTCAGTACTACGAAATTCAAAAAGGGGGGGCAGGATACGAAGCAACTGATGAGGATGTCATTGATGTAATCGGAAAAGAAGTAAAAAAGAGAAAAGAATCAATAGATCTATATGAAAAAGGCGGAAGAGCCGATGCTGCTGAAAAAGAAAGAGAAGAAGCTCACATTCTTGAGAGCTATCTTCCCGAACAATTATCGGAAGAGGAAATAGTTAAACTTGTTGAAGAAACAATCGCCGAAACCGGATCATCTTCAATGCAAGATATGGGAAAAGTTATGGGAGCACTTGTGCCAAAAGCCAAAGGCAAAGCCGACTCAACTTTAGTCTCTCACCTTGTGAAAGATAGACTCTCTAAATAACTTCACTAATAAAATCTACGTCTCCCGGAAGTATTTCTTTTTTTTTCAAATCAGACACGCTCTTCCATTCAAATGATTCAACATGATGATCTTTTAATTCTTGCTCGTCCTGTCCAACATATTTACATTTATAAGCAAGTAAAATGGTGTGCTGAGTTATTCCCGTAGTATAATTCCAAACGCACGTTCTTATCATTGGAAGAAGACTTTCGGCTTTTACAATAATTCCCGTCTCCTCATATATCTCTCGTTCAATCGCAATATTTGGTTCTTCTCCAAATTTTATTTTTCCACCCGGAAGTTCCCATTTGAGATGTGCATCCGGACATTCTTCCTCAAAACGTTTTGTCATGAGCACTTTACCGTCTTTTAAAACGACACCCATTACTATCGTTATCTGCTTATGCTCGAGCTCGTTATTGTTGTTTTTTGTGCTTTTTGTCCCACTCATACCATTCAACCAGAAGTGGAGCAGCCGTGAAGACAGAGGAATACACACCTGAGACAATTCCGATAAGTAGCGCTACAACAAACCAGAATATCGGCCCCTCGCTGAAGAAAAGAAGCGCAGATAGTACAAAAATAACGGTAATTGAGGTATTGAAAGATCTATTGGCCGTTTCAAGAATTGAGTTGTTTACGATCTCTCCGAATGATCCACCAGCACTTCTTTTAAGATTTTCTCTGATTCTGTCAAATACCACAATTGTGTCGTGAACTGAAAATCCAAGAATTGTCAAAAGAGCGGTTATAAAAAGTGAATCGACTTCAACATGAAAGAATTTTCCGAGAATTGCAAATATTCCAACTACGACTAAAATATCGTGAGCAAGAGTAAGAATAGTTACAATTCCAAACTTCCATGAAGCAACCGGTTTGGAAACAGCTCTAAAAGCAAATGCAACATACAAAGTTATTCCTATGATAGAAATCGCGACAGCCTTAAGTGCGTTTATTTTTGTTTCGTTACCGATAACCGCACCTACTGTTTCAAAACTATTCTCTTTTATTTTTGGATCAACTTTCAAAAATTCTGCCAGGATTTTTTTGTGTTGATTTTGCGAAATTGGAACGCTTCGGACAAGAGTTTTTCCTTTTTCTTCAGAGACTGCATATATTTCTATCTTTTCCTGAGTATAAATTGATTCAATTTTTTCTCGGGTAATAGGAGAGTTTTCACTTTTATCGAGCAATAACCGCGATCCACCTGTAAAATCTATTGAAAACTTAAGACCAAAAAGAATCAGGGCTATTAGGCCTGGAATAAGAACCGCGCCCGAAAGGGCAAAAAACCATCTTCTTTTTGTAATGATATGTAAATTATTTTTCATTTATCGTAGTTGCCTTTAATAAATTCCTTGTCACAGTAATCGCTGTGAACATAGAAATAATAATACCGATTGCAAGCGTCAATGCAAATCCCCTAACTATTCCGCTTCCAAAATAGAAAAGCACACCGCAGGTTATAAGAGATGAAATATTTGAGTCCCTTATCGATGTCCATGCGCGAGAGAATCCTAATCGTATAGCTTGTTGTCGTGTCCTTCCGGCTCTTAACTCCTCCTTCATCCTTTCAAAAATAAGAATGTTCGCGTCAACCGCCATCCCAATAGAGAGAATAAACCCTGCAATTCCTGCGAGAGTAAGGGTTACCGGTATTAATTGGAAAACAAATAAATTTATAATTGTATAAATTGCGAGTGCCAGAGAAGCCAGAATTCCTTCTTTTTTGTACGTTACAATCATAAATGCTATAACCGCCAAAAATCCAACCAATGCACCCCACACGCTGTCTTTCAGAGCACTAATCCCAAGAGAAGGAGCGACTCGCGATTGTCCAATCAACTCTAACGGTGCAGGGAGCGCACCGGCGTTTAACTGAATTGAGAGGTTTTTTGCAGTATCGGAAGTAAATCCACCCGAGATAACTGCCGTACCACCGACAATCTGCTGCTGAACTACGGGGGCTGATAGTAGCTGCTCATCCAAAACTATCGCAACTGGTTTACCCACATTTCTTTTTGTGATGTCTGAGAAAAGCTTTGAACCTTCATCTGAGAAATCAATTTGAACCTGTGCCCCGCCCCCACCTTGACTATCAAACACGACCTGTGATGATTTTAAATTCTTTCCCGAAAGTGAAGTTTTCATAGGCTCTCCGCCAAGAGCAAACGGCAATTCGGGAGGATACATTCCCGCAGATTGTGTTGCGAGTGCCATGAGTGCCGAATCCGAAGCCTCTTTCCCTTCCCAAAAAGTTAGTTCTGCGGTTTTTCCGATAATATCTATCGCGCTTTGCTGGTCGTCAAACCCCGGAAGCTCAATAATGACTCGATAGTCATTCTCAATTTTTAGAGTTTGAATACTGGGCTCGGTAACACCAAAAAAATTAATTCTCCTGTCGATAACCTCTCTTGCCGACTCAAATGCATCGTCGCGCTTGTCCTGCGGGATATCTTTCATGTCCACCGAATATACAAGCTGCGTTCCTCCTTGAAGATCAAGTCCCAATTTGTATTCAAGTTCCTTTTGAATCTTTAGAGGACCGATACCGAAATGTATCCCGGACGGATTTGTAACAAAGCTTCGGTTCAGGAACGGAATTGTAAACGACTTTTCAAAAAATCCTTTCGGGAAGTTAACGAATAAAAGTATGATGGAAAGAAGAAAAATAATACCTACAAAAAATCGTGGATTTTTCATGCTTTATGTATTGTACTATGTGAGAAGATTGATTTCATCACCTATCAACATCAGGCGAGGACCCTGAATAATAGATGAGATGAAGGGATCTCTCCTTTTCTTTCGAAATACAAATTCCTCCTCCGACATAACCGTATAATTGATCTCAATTTGGCGTTCCGATTCTGCTTTTTTTATAAGAAGTGACAATTCAGGTAGAACTATTGTTCCGACAACCAATAAATCGACTTCTTCCTGATTATCTCTGGCGCTCATAACATATTTACCCGATAGCATAGCAAATTTTACTTTTCCGATCCGTACACGATTTTTTATAATATCCCCTCCCAAACCATCGATTTTGGCAAAAATCTCGAGCAATTCGGCATAAAAGGTGTATGAAGAATCCATCATGTAATAAACCCTATTGGCTCGTGGCTCCTTTTTTAAGATTCCCTTTTTTTCAAGATAGATAAGCTCACGCCTGACCGCATTAATTTCCTCATCAACACGACGAACAATCTCACGTACATGAAACATGTCGTGTGGGTGGGCAAGAAATAAATTGAGGACTTTTACTCTAGTCTTTGACGTAATTAAGTCAGAAAACATATTTTCTCCTTTGAGTACTATTTTACCTCAAGAGTGTCATTATCGGAAGAGACAATTCCAAACCAAATAAGTCCACGGTTAAATTCTATCTCTTTTCCGGTGTTATCGGTGATTATTGTTCTCGAGGTACGGTCTTTCTTAGACCATTTTCCGGTAATTTGTTTGCCATCCATAAAAATAACCGCTTTACCGGTTCCTTTCGTACCATACAACATGTGAAGATTTCCTTCATACCCGTCATTGGCTCTACTTTCTTTCATGTAGAGAAGGACTACGTTCTTGGCTATAAGTTGTTTTTTTGTATTAAGATCCGTATGTGGCTCCCCACCATTTGCTCTTTTATACATATTCATCGTAGGATCATATGCCCAAACAACTGAAAAATCGGCCTTACCTTCCCAAAAGTCGTAAGAAACAGACTGAGAGGGTGGCCTTGTACTCGCTTCAGCGTCATCTTTGAATGAATACTGAACAAAGTTTTCATCCCACGCAACACCGTCTTCGTCGGTATCCTTCAAGCCGCGCTCAGCAGCAAGCTCCCATAACTTATTGGCCTTGGCGTACATTGTATGCTCTGTTGCAACAGTTCTCCCAAGCCTATCATAGTCTCTATAAAATGTAGGGAATCCAATAGAAAACTGATTCATATCGTTATATTGGACCCACCCGTATTTCTCGATCTGAGACAAAGCATCTGCCGGTCCGGGCGTATTTGCGCCCCCCACATGTGCGTAGAGTGGATTCTCACCGTATTCAGATACAAAATCCATAAAGTACGTTCTGGCAGATCGTACAGGACCTATGATTCCGGGATCCTGACAGTAATACATCACCAAAAATCTCGTAATTCCACCTTCTGCAACGGCTTCATAGATCACATCCGCTGAGGAAAGCCCCGACTGTGGTCGTGCGTCAGTAGAATTTTCGATCATAACACCCAGGGGGCGTTGTTTCTCCCACCAGTTCTTTTGTTGTTTTGAATACATTGCACCGCTCAATGGACACTCCTCGGTCTTAGGAAGATTATCATCAAAGACGGTTCGACCGTCTGCGTCAACGGCTGCGTCGGGAACCGGAGTCTGAACAACCGCAGATTGAAAAACAAATTTACTAAAGAAAAAGTATGTAAATCCTGCGGATACTACATACAGAATTGCTGCAATGATAAGAATTTTTTTATTCATCTAATTTTTAACACTATTTATTGTACTATTTTTCACCATGCAAGTGGTGAGCTGTTGCGCTTTTAATTGCACGTTGTTCTTCGTTCGACAATTCATACTCCTGCCCCTTTCCCCCTTTTACAGCCTTGGCATACCATCTCGTCCCGGTCCTGGTGTGAAGACTGGATATTACAACACCTGTATCATGACTATCGAGCAAAGCAAGGATAAAACTCTGATCTCCACCCGTATCATGAAACGGATTGAATCTCAGAAGTCCAATTTTTTGAATATGAAGTGATCCGTCTCTTTTCAATTGTTCACATAATTTTGTGATCTCTTCGATATCCTGTCTATTCTTCTCCTCTTTTTCCGTAATCGAATCAAGAATGGATATAATAGACTCCTTTTTTTCATTTTTTACAAGCCTTGCGTAGTAAGAATAAAACTTAAAAAAAAGGAATGTAAGGGTGCTGAGCCAAAGGAAATATATAACTAGTATTGCCGTCTCGGCAATGCCGTTCATAGATTTTTAATTTTAGACACTTGACACGCATGTGTCAATATGATACTTTGTGAGGCATGAGTAAGAAGCGTAAAACTCGAGAACAAAAATTACACGCTCAAGAAAAAAGACTCAAGTCGATGTTACCTCTTTCTAGTGACCGTATCCAAACTTCCACCTATACTATCGCTCTTGAGCCTATTCAAAGCTCTCCCTCAGCCTCTAAAAACACACCTAAAATCAACACCATTACTGCTTCAACATATGTAGCCAGAGACCTCTATAGATCGCTCATTACAGCCTCAAGCATCCTTGTTCTTTCAGCACTTTTGTCTCTTGTTATTAAAAGAACAAATCTTTTGTCTTTTATCTTGAATTAATTTGAAAGGAGGTGATTTCACATGGCAACAATGTACTGTGTAAAATGTCGAGCAAAAAGAGATGATGCAAACGCAAAAGAAATTACTATGAAAAACGGCAAACCAGCTGTTCAAGGAGTATGTCCAGTTTGCGGAACAAAAATGTTCAAAATTGGAAAAGCTAAATAATCATCTTTTGAAGATCGAAGAAAAACCCGACTCATATAGATTTTATTATTGTTAATAAGATTGAGTTGGGTTTTTTATTGGCCTCTATAGTGAACCAAACGGTATACTTTTACAACCGACACTTGCCATTCTCCTGCAATTTCTGCCCTTCCGAATCCTGCAATCTCCCACAAAGAATGCCCAAGTGGCGAACACGGTAATGATTCACAGACTATCAAAAGCTGATCGGTCACACTCTCGCGGTGAGGGTCAACCTCAAAATTTTTGATTTCAACCGGAGTTTTTCCCTCTACTTCGAAGAAGTATCGATATACATGATCGGAATTTCCATTCGTTATAAGTGCAAAATTGTACGGCTCGCCACCGGCCTTGTCCATTACAAATTCGGCAATTGTTTTTGCTTGATCTTTTTGCCTATTAGCCTGAAATTGAAATGGAAAACCGGAAATATTTAAGTACAGCAACCCAAAAAGAATTACATATCCTATCCCGCTGGAAAGAATTCTTACTCTCTTGCTGTCAAATAATCTCCCCAAGAAATGTCCAACGATGAGAAACGGGAGGGGAAAAAGGAACCCAAAATAATAATCATAGATTTGTCTTTTGTAAACTCCGAATTGAACTACTCCCAGAACAAGCCAAAGGCTTAAAAGAAGAAGAATTACCCTATTTTTTACCCTCATCAAAAAAAGTATCGAAACCACGGCAAGAATAAGAGTTGTCCACTGCAAAAATACCAAATAAGGATTTTCCGAGATCGCCACTTCATGGGGTGGGGGAAATTTCATTAAAAGCCGTGCAAAAAGTCTAAAGAAAACATCATAAACTATGGAGAGAAAAGAAGTATTTGTAATATAGTCCGAGGAAAAATTATCTTTAAACACAAATCCCAGAATCGTTTTTATATTGGGAAAATTATGACGAAACTCAAATGCCAAAAAGGGGGAAAATCCGAAAATAAATCCGCCCAAGATACTGCTATAGTTTTTTATAAGATGCAATGCGATTGAGGAGACCTTATTTTTCTTCTCAAGAAAAAATGGCGATATCAAAACAAAAAGCCCAACGATAGAAATAATAAAAACTGTCAGATAATGAAGTTGCATCATGATTCCGATCAAAAACCCCGCAACAGCAAAAAGTTTCAATTTGTTTCCTACAACTGCTTTATATAGCAAATAGAATGTCAGCAATGTGAAAAAGGGCATTGGATTGGGGTTCCATGACGATCTCGAATAAGCTATAACCAGCGGTGATATGGCATAGAGAAGAGACGAAATAATCGCGGCCTTCATCCCAAAAAATTCTTTTGAGAATAAATATACCAGTGCTACCGTAGCAATCCCGAACAATGCGACCATTATTGCAGGGCCGACAGGATCGTATTGTGTGAGTAAAAGAAACGGTGAAATCATATAGTAATATATCGGTCCCAGGAAAAAGTCTCCGGCAGATACACGAGGCCCAAGCAATGTGAGATTTCCTGATAAAATTTCCCGTGCCACAATCGCGTCCCTCCCCTCATCGCCCAAAAATGTCATATATTCTGAAATCCTGTAGAGCCGCATAAATGCTGCAATCAAAAGAATAGTTACCAAGGAGAGTGAGTCGGGTTTTTTAATCCACCGTTTTAATAACTCTTTCATTTATCCGGTATGGTGGTGCATCTTTCTCCAAATGAAAAATCGATAGATTGAAAAATTGTAGACCATCAAAAGCGATGTTCCGATTACAAAATACACAAAAGGAAGTGGGAATTTCCTTCCATACAACTCCTCACCAATATGAATTACCCCTCCTTGAAAAATAACTACCCCGATGTTGGAGGTAAGAAAGAATTGTCCCATTTTCAAAAGGTACGAACCCAGATTATTCGCTCTTCTATGTTTGAAAGTCCAAAGATTATTAAGGTTGAAATTCGAGAAAATCGCAAACTGGGCTGCAATTTGATTCGCAAAAGCTAATTTAATCGGCGTAAAATGAGCCAGAAGCGTATATAAAATAAGATTTATAATAAAACCTGTTCCACCGACCACCAAGAATTTACCGAATGAACCCCGTGCGATTTCAATAAATCTTGCTCTAAAAACGTATGTCAACACATTCATAATATACCCAACCGGAGCGATCTTTGACATGCCCAACTTCCTATCTGAAAAATGCAAGGGCACTTCTCCAACTACATATCCTTTTTGAACGGCTTTATGAAGAAATGCAATTTGAAATATATAACCGTTGTAACCTTTCATTTCAGGTGCAACCTTTTTAAAAACTTCCTTTTTGATCGCTCGAAATCCACCTGTCCAATCATGGATATAAAATCTCATAAAAACACTTCTGACAAATAAATTAGCTGTTCTGGAGAACAATTTACGCTGTATCGGCCAATTTTCAGGAATTGAGCCTCCTCCGCTATAACGTGACTGAACCACAATATCACACCCTTGATCAATCTTTTGAACAAATTTTGGCAGGTCGTGCGGGTCGAATTGAAAATCCGCGTCGATACTTATCACCACATCTGCTCCTTGTTTGTCGATTGCATGTCCCATTGCCCTCAAATAGGCTGCTCCAAGACCCTTTTTCTCACCCTCATTAATTCCTAAGTTTTTGTATTTCTTCATGAGGCGTC
>CAZBEA010000044.1:0-8806 GCA_964490835.1 uncultured Gammaproteobacteria bacterium | reverse complement strand
GGATCTGTTGCAAAGGGGCTTGTGAAAAGACCGGATCACCCCGATCCAAGTAATATTGATCTTGCCGTAATGGGATGTATCACGGAGGAGGAACGACTTATGCTTTTTGATAGAATCCGTCCCATGCGTACATGTATTCAAGAAAGAATTCTTGCACATGCTGAAGACATCAATTCACCTGAAGCCAATCCTGGAAACGCAGGAGTTATAGTCCAACATATCGATAAAGTTACGAAAGAAAATTTCAGCGGTGCCAAAGCCTACATAGCGGCGGGTGCAATTCCACTTCATGATCCGGCGTATCTTTGGAGATCTATAGAGCAGGAAGCGATACGTTCCGCTTTGAATAAAGAAGGACAAATCACTCAGATATCTGTGGGTTCTGCAAAGTAAGTGCGATTCTCTCACGAAATTGAGATGCAAGATCGTCTAATACCTCTCTTTGATATGGAGGAATGAAAGATATTCTCATGAGGTTATCATTTGAAGTTCTAGGCAGGATATGAACATGGAAGTGAGGTACTTCCTGGCCTGATTTTTTTCCTACATTTGCAAGAATATTAAAATCTTTCGTATCAAAGACAGTTTCGATGTAGGTGGAAAGGTCTAAAGCTTCATTAAAAACATTTGACGCAAGCTCTTTGTCTTCTACGGGTGAAACAATGTGCTTTTTGGGAATTACAATCGGAGTACCTTCGAGCGACATAAGCGACATCGTCGAATCATTCTCACGAATTATGCTTGCTTCTGCATCCCCCCTTGTTATCTCACAAAATATGCATGAGTGCTCCCTCTGTTCCCGCCTTGGTCCTTGTTCTGTCATTATAGGCCGAATTCTATCATATACTCTCCCAAAAAACAAAAATCTTAATTACTTTGAGATTGACACGAATCGATCTTTTTAGTATATTTTAGCAATGATACGAAATCATTCTTTCTGGTTTAGCTTTTATTTTAGAACCTAACCTGGGGGAGGATTTTTTGTGTATTTGACCTCCCGAAGGGGAGGTTTTTTTGTGTTTTGAAAGGAGGTGACTTATATGGAGAGACCTAGATATTATATTGATCCACGCCCGCAGAGGGCCGAACCTGTTAACAATGAAACCATCGGGACACTGTACCCGACTGCAGAGTATCTGATGGGTTACATGCCTGTGCTAAAGACCATGACGCTTCAGTCTGCGCAGCAGATTGAAATTGAAATTAATCCAAGACTGAATACTGAAGGAAATAGTGTTGAATACAAGCTAAAATTAGCAATTCCCGGAAATGGAACACTCGATGCCGCTGAGGGATTATTTGGACAACAGGCTGTTTTGAGAGATATTATGAGGAGGGTGACAGATGATTCATCCGAAGAGTCATTGATGGCAGTCGTGCAACGACTTGTTGATATGGCGATAGTTCCTGCTGCAATACTCGAGACCATCGATCTAACCGAAACCGAGTTATCAAAACTTGCAGAATATACAAATAATCAAAATTCACAATACGCATTGGTAGCACGAGGAAGCGTCATTGAAAAATAGCATATCTTTTTGACTTATTCGGATCACGATATGCTAAAATACTTGACATAGACAGGATCCTTAGCTCAGTTGGTTAGAGCGTTGCATTGACATTGCAAAGGTCAGTGGTTCGAGTCCACTAGGGTCCACTTTGTCGTTTCACTTTTCAGTGCTGGTACATTATTTTAGAGCATAGGTGTTTTGCACCAAATGTCTGACGACAGGAGTAGACAGATTTTATCCTCAGTATATTTCCTCATTTTCAAAAATGTTATAAAACATGATAAACTCATCGTATGACTAGGCAAGAAGCACTCGACACTCTTGGACTCTACATTAAAAATCCATTCCTTCTCAAACATCACCTTGCTACCGAAGCCGCGATGCGAGGCTTGGCTCAATACTTTTCCAAAAAAGGCAGTGCTGAGATTAACGAAGACACATGGGGTCTTGTTGGTCTCTTACACGACGCCGATTATGAGTTGACAAAGGATACACCCGATCGCCACACGATGCTTTTGGCAGAAAAACTCGGAAATTCCGTATCGCTTGAGGTGATGCATGCAATTCAATCCCATAATTACAAAAGGAATAACGTCATGCCAGAGTCTCTTATGGACTGGGCGATAACATGCTCGGATGAACTAACGGGACTTATCATTTCTGCGACTCTTATACATCCTGATAAAAAATTGGCAAGCGTAGATACGGATTTCGTAATGAAACGATACAACGAAAAGTCGTTCTCAAAGGCTGTTGACCGCGACCAAATAGCTTTGTGCGATGAAAGACTCGGAATACCACTTGAAGAGTTTGTATCAATTGTGTTGAAATCAATGCAGGGGATTGCGGGAGAACTAGGATTATGAGCGATAAACACCTTTTAGTTGAGAAAAGTCTTAAAAAAATTATGGTTAATAATTTTGTTGGCGGAATAGCGTGGGGATTGGGAGTAACTGTCGGCGCCTCGCTGCTCTTGGGAATTCTTGGGTATTTTGCATCAAATATTGGAATTATTCCGGTTGTTGGAAAATTTGTTCAGGACCTTTTGGTATTTCTCTCCGAGAATTCACCAACGGGTCGTTAACTGTTGACAAATATTCGGAGCAGTGATAGTCTCAATTATATGACCCAATTGACACACAACATAACTACACAGAACCGCCCGTTGTAGGGAGGTTTTTTGTGTTGTGTTAAAAACCTCCCTTCGGGGAGGTTTTTTTGAGGGGAATTTGATATAGTACGACTATGAACGAAAAAAATATTGATTTGATGCGTCATTCATGTGCGCACTTGATGGCCGCTGCGGTTCTTGAATTGCATCCCGGAACGCTTCACACTATCGGACCTGCAATCGAAAATGGATTTTATTTTGATTTTGAATTTCCTCAGCCGATTTCCGATACCGACCTTGAAGCTATTGAAAATAAAATGAGAGAACTCTTGCCCTCGTGGACTGAGGTTTCTGAGAGAGAAATATCTGTAGACGAAGCCAAGGAATTATACAAAAACAATCGATACAAGCTCGAACTAATAGACGAAATTACAGCAAGAGGAGAAAAGATCACGCTAGTTAAGATGGGCAATTTCGAAGAACTGTGCCGGGGTGGACATTCTTCCAACCCATCCGCGGAAATTGGAGCATTCAAATTGCTTTCGCTGGCGGGTGCGTACTGGCGCGGAAGTGAGAAAAACACCATGCTTACAAGGATTTATGGAACGTGTTTTGCAACCCAACAAGAGCTTGATAATCATCTTTTTATGCTCGAAGAAGCAAAAAAACGAGACCATAAAAAATTAGGCCGCGAACTTGACTTGTTCTTTTTCCATGAAACATCACCGGGTATGGCATACTGGCTTCCGAAGGGGCTTACGCTTTACAACACATTGTATTCTTACGCACGGGAAATGTATAAAAAATACGGATATCAAGAAGTAGCAACTCCGATGCTCAATAAAAAAGAACTGTTTGAAACATCCGGACATTGGTCTCACTATAAAGACGATATGTTCACCTCCGACATGGGTGAAAACGAATTATTCGGGGTCAAACCGATGAATTGTCCGAATGCGATGACGATATTTGGCTCGACAACCAGATCATATAACGACCTTCCGCTCAGACTTGCCGATACAAGCCTTTTACACAGATACGAGCTTTCGGGAACCCTTAACGGACTTTTTAGAATTCGACAATTCCGTCAAGATGACGCGCACATTTTTTTGAATCCTGAACTCGCAGAAAGCGAATTCCAGAAATTAATGCAGATGATTGAGGAGATGTACGGATCATTTAACCTTGAATATACATTACGGTTTGGAACACGTCCCGAGAAGTTCATCGGCGAAGCCTCGGATTGGGATTTTGCCGAGAATACGCTCAGATCTGTTCTTGGGAAATCCGGCAAAGAATTTTTTGTTGTCGAAGGTGAAGGCGCATTTTATGGTCCGAAGGTCGATATCCTTATGAAAGATTCACTTGGGCGAGAATGGCAAACAGGAACAATCCAGCTTGATGTTCAGCAGCCAAAACGATTCGGGCTAGTGTATACCGACAGTGATGGTGCTGAGAAAATGCCTTTTGTCTATCACCGGGCAATTTTTGGATCATTTGAAAGATTTTTAGGAATTCTTATCGAGCATTACGCGGGAAAATTCCCTGTGTGGCTTGCGCCGGTTCAGGTTGAGGTAATCCCAATTTCTGAGGACCAGAATGAGATTGCTATAAGGGCGGCAGAAGGCTTATCCACATACAACATAAAAGCACTAGCCAATACTAAAAGGGATACGATGCAATCAAAAATACGCGAGGCTACTTTACAAAAAGTACCCTATATGTGTATAATTGGCAAGAAAGAACAAGAAGCATCGAAGGATGCAGAAATTTTTGTTGCCGTTCGAAGCCGTTCGGGCGAGAATTTAGGCACGCAAGAGTTGAGTTCTTTTAAGGCTCACATTTTAGAAGAAATTGAGAGGAAATTATAGAAGACCATTTGTAAAGCGTGATACAACACGCATCAATGAAAGAATTACAGCTCCCACTGTAAGACTGCTGGACGAAGAGGGCAAACAAATTGGCGTTGTATCAATAGAGGATGCACGAGAAAAAGCACGGGAAGAGGGGCTTGATTTGGTAGAGATCGCAGGGGCGGCACAGCCACCCGTAGTGAAAGTTATCGACTACAAAAAGTATCTCTATCAACTCAAGAAAAAGAAACAAGAGGAAAAGCGAAACACTCATACTTCTGAAACCAAACAAATTCAACTTGGGCCATTTATCGGTGATCACGATTTGGAAATAAAAACAAGACATGGGAGGGAGTTTTTGAATGACGGTGATAAAGTAAAATTTATTGTCAAATTCAGAGGAAGGCAAATGTCAAGAACGGAGTTGGGAGCGGTAGTTTTAAGAAAAGTAATTGATCAGCTCGCCGATGTATCAAAAGTTGAGCGGGAAATAAAACTTGAAGGCAGACAAATGAGCCTTGTCCTTACACGAGATAAAGGAGCAAAGAAAAATGAACAAAAAATTGAGAGTTAAAAAATCAATATCGCGACGATTTAAGGTTACAAAAACCGGAAAGGTTATGCGTGGCCGACAGAATACAAGCCATTTGAAAAATAATAAATCTCAAAACCAAATCAGACGGGGCAAAGAACCGGCACAATTGCAGGGTCTTTTTGCTAAAAAAATAAAGAAGTTATTAGCAGAATAATATGACAAGAATCAAAAGAGGCGTTGCGTCTCACAAAAAACATAAAAAACTGTTATCCCTTACAAAGGGGTATAGAGGAACAAAAAGCAAATTAGTAAAAGTTGCAAAAGAGGCATCGCTTCATGCGGGTGAATATGCGTTCCATGGCCGAAAAAGGAAGAAAATTGATTTCAGAAGACTCTGGATTACTCGAATCTCCGAAGCTGCCAAATTAGAAGGTATATCATATTCCGTTCTTATGGACAAAATGAATAAGAAAAAAATCGCACTCGACCGAAAAACCTTGGCCGACATAATCGTCAACGATAACAAAACCTTCAAAAAGATTGTCGATTCGGTTAAATAGTTCGTCCTCATTCGATCTTTATTCGCACGTCTCCCTGTTATATAATTTCCATATGCAAACAGGTCAGGAACTTAGTTCGCAATTACAAAATCTTTCCAGCGAAGCAAGCTCACTCATATTACAGTCCGAGACTGCCGAGGAATTAAATTCGATCAAATTATCTTTTTTCGGCAAAAGCGGAAAACTAACCGAAGCCTTTAAGTGGGTCACAAAAATCCCCGTAGAAGAGCGGCCGGAAGTAGGAAGGCTCGCAAATGAAATAAAATCCACACTTGAAGAACTTATCTCAGACAAAGAAAAACTATTCACGACGAAAAAAGTCGAAAAAAGACGAGAAAAGGGGCTTGATGTGACACTTCCGGGTTCCGGCAAACAACTCGGGCATCTTCATCTTATAACGCAAGCTATTGAGGAAATTTCAGCAATTTTTGCGAGACTTGGTTTTAGCCGCGTGCGCTACCCTGAGGTTGAGTGGGATTATTATGCGTTTGAGGCGCTCAATTTCCCAGACAACCATCCCGCACGAGACGATTGGGAGACATTTTTTATAAAAAAGGACAAAAATCCTAAATTCGGACAAATGATCTTGACTCCTCATACATCATCAGGTCAGGTCAGGGAAATGGAAAAAGGAAGGCTTCCCATCAGAATGCTGAATATCGCAAAATGTTACAGGCGCCAGAGCGACGTCTCACATACCGAGATGTTTCATCAATTTGAAGGGCTTGTCGTCGACGAAAATATTTCCATTACTCATCTGAAGGGAACACTCGACTATTTTGTAAAATCTTATTTTGGTGAAAATCGTAAGGCTCGTATTCGCCCATATCAATTCCAGTTCACCGAACCTTCCTTTGAAGTAGACGTGTCATGCGGCGTCTGCAACGGGAAAGGATGTAAATTATGTAAAGAAGGCTGGCTTGAGATGGGAGGAGCCGGAATGGTACACCCAAATGTCCTGACGTACGGCGGAATCGATACTAAAAAATATACAGGATTTGCATTCGGATGGGGGGTCGAGCGAGTCCTTATGATGAAAGAGGGGATATCAATTGCAGACCTCAGACTTTTGTATTCAAATAATTTGGATTTTCTGGAACAGTTTTAGTTATGAATATCAAACTCTCACATAATTGGATAAAAGAATTTGCCGAGACTCGTGCGACAGCCGAAAAAGTGGCTGAATGTCTTTCGCTGACAAGTGTTTCGGTTGAGCGAATGGAGAAAGTCGATAATGACGTCATTTTTGATATCGAAGTTACCCAGAACAGACCGGATCTTATGAGTGCAGTGGGGATTGCGCGTGAAATTTCTGCAATTCTTCCCAGGTTTGGATTGGATGCAACCTTCAAAGATCATTCTGCAAAAAATGCATCTGCTTCTAAAGAAGATCTGGAAATAAAAATTCAGAATGAAACAAACCTGGTTGGAAGAATTTGTGCTGTTGCTTTTGAGGTTCAGGTAGGTGAGTCGCCTGCCAACATCCGTCACAGACTCGAAACCTCAGGAATTAGAAGCCTCAATAATATTATCGATATTACAAATTATGTCATGCGAGAAATCGGACACCCAACACACGTGTTTGATCTTGACCGCCTGAGTACGAAAGTTATGAGAATTGCCGAGTCAAAAAAGGGAGAAAAGATTGTTACCCTCGACGGTAAAACACATACGCTTGCCGGTGGCGATATTGTTGCATATAACGATAGTGGCGAAATTATAGACTTACTCGGCGTAATGGGAACAAAAAATAGCGTTGTGACAAATGACACTAAAAGAGTTTTGTTTTTTATCGACAATAACGACCAACACCAGATTCGCCGCACGTCAATGGGTCTTGGTATTCGCTCCGAGGCAGCTGTATTAAATGAAAAAGGTGTAGACCCGGAACTGGCGATGATTGCGCTTCTCAGAGGAATGGAATTATTCACAGAAATAGCTCATGGAAAGCAGATTTCGAAAATAGTCGATATCTATCAAAAGAAAAAGGAAATCAAAACTATTTCAACTACCCAAGAAAGGATTGAAAAAGTAATTGGCGTCAAGATTCCGGAGGAAATTGTTCTAAAGTCACTTCCGGTGCTCGGATTTACAGTCACAAAGACTAAAAGTTCTTACGCTGTCACACCGCCTTCATACCGAATTGACGATATTCAGATAGAAGAGGATGTGATAGAAGAAATCGCCAGAATCTACGGATATCACAATATTCCAAACATTCTCCCTCCTGCAAGCAGTATGACTCCGTATTCTCTATCAAAAGATAGGTTTTACTGGGAACAAGCAACAAAAACCTTCTTGCGAGACCGGGGGTTTGTCGAGTGCTATACCTACTCGATGGTTTCAGAGACACAATACGAGGAAGACATCAAAGATGCGTTTATTCTCTCTAATGAGCTTAACTCGGAACATTCAATTATGCGAACAACTCTTATTCCAAGCCTTTTGTCGGTTCTAAAAGATAATCCTACCCGTGACGCTTTTCAGATTTTTGAGATGGCAAATACCTATAAAAATGGCGCAAAAGACGGCCTTCCTGAGGAGATTCTTCACCTTGCAGGGATTATTAAGGGCCCAAAAGAATCATTCTATACCCTAAAGGGCAATTTGGAACGTCTTTTTCAAGTCTTGGGCATCAAAACCGCACACTTTAACCCGATCACAACAGGCGGGGAGGGCGCAGATATAGTAATTGGCAATTCAATTGTAGGAAATATTGAAATTTTTGATGATCATACATTTCTTTTTGAAATGGATTTTGATAAAACGGTCGAACACGCAAACAATAAAAAAAACTATACCCCGATCGCTCAGTACCCGCCAATAATTGAGGACCTCAGAATTACTCATGATTCCAAGCATAGCTACAAAGACATCGTGACGTTTATTCAAAAAGAATCAAACCTCATACAAAGGGTCGAACTACTGGATATCTATAAAGATAAAATGACATTTAGAATTTTCTATCAAGATAAATCACGAAACCTAACAAATGAGGATGTCATACCAATTCGCGAAAAACTTATTTCTAACCTCAAAAAAAATTTCAACGCAACCGTTTCCTAGGGAGTTGGAGTCGGTGTCAGAGTCGGTGTTGGCGAAGGATTGCTGTTATTGTCCCCCTCACTGTATGTATATCCGGATTTTTCCGTTGGAGGATGATACTTCGGTTGATCTTTATACTGGTCTTTAAGCCATTCATTAATTGCCTTTTGCCAGCGATTCTCACCGTCTTG
>CAZBEA010000043.1:0-9014 GCA_964490835.1 uncultured Gammaproteobacteria bacterium | reverse complement strand
CGTCTACCATGTCAACTTTGTTCATGAAAACAACAATTGCAGGAACGCCAACTTGGTGTGCAAGAAGGATATGTTCTCGGGTTTGTGGCATTGGACCGTCTGGAGCAGATACAACTAATATTGCACCGTCCATTTGGGCTGCTCCGGTAATCATGTTCTTAACATAATCTGCGTGCCCTGGAGCATCAATATGAGCATAATGTCTTTTTTCTGTTTCGTATTCTTGGTGGGAAATGTTGATTGTGACTCCTCGAGCTCTTTCCTCAGGAGCATTATCAATATCTTCGTATTTTCGGGCTTCTGCCATACCTTTCTTTGCAAGAACGGTAGTAATAGCAGCCGTTAAGGTTGTCTTACCATGGTCGACGTGACCAATGGTCCCGATGTTCAAATGTGGTTTGTTGCGGTTAAATGTACCAGCCATATTTTTATAGTTTTAGCAAAATAAAACACCTGTTTTAGGTGTAAAAGTAATATACACTATACTTTTTTTTTCGTCAAGGGGTATTTTATCAGAAAAATGAATACGCCCAGTAGGAAAAATGCCCAATTCCTTGTTCCTGTGCAAAGTGTTTTTTAATAGATACTGATTCCGGCGTTTCAAACCACACGAAATGTTTAATTCCCTCTTCTTCGTATTGCACCGACCCTTCACCGGTATCTTTATCTATCTGAACGGTACAATCAGTCTTTATACAACTCTCTAAATAATCCTGTTTTATTTTGTTATATGAGTATGATGTTGCCATCTCATTATCATTTGTTCCCCAATCGTACCCGAACATTCCAAATGTAATCTCAATTTTTTCGACATCTACATCTTTTTTAAAATCCGTAATCATCGTTTTGAAGTCATATGGATACGTTTTTTCCTTTTCAAACGGGAAATTCGGTCCCCCTTTGCCTCGAGCCTTGTGGAAATCGTACGTCATGACAATAATTTTGTCTGAAACCTTTGCAATTTCTCTTACATTGTACGGACGTGCTCTGTAATACGTATCACCGTACAGCGCAGCATAGAAACGTTTGTTTTGTTTTTTAACTCCATCTGAGAATTGCTGAGTAAAATGAGTAATCATCTTTTCTGTAGATTCAAATCCAAGCCCGGACATTTCAAGATCCAGTAGTATTCCCTCAAAAGATCTATTTTCCATCTCGGAAATTGACGAATCGATAATCTTTTTTTGCATTGAATCGTTTTCTAGGATTTTTTTATTTACATCACTATCGATAAGACGAATAACCAGGTATGACTTTTTCGATCCCACATGATTTTTGTACGTCTCAAGACTCTTATACCCCGCATCTTCAATAAGATTTCCTGTCTTATCAAATGTTATTCCAAAATAATAATATTCCATGTAATCACTGGCAGCCAAACCTTCACTTATACCCCAGTATGTAACAAAAATTGATTCAGAGATATCCGAACTTTGATCCGTAATGGAATTTGTTTTATTTTCAAGAGATTGCTTGAGTCCTACAACTTCTTGTTGTGCAGAACGGGATTCATCTGCAAATCTGACCCAAACAAAAAGAGCAACGACAACAAGCCCAATAAAAATAAAAAGGGCTTTTTTCATGCATCAAATTGTATCACACGTCCTAGTTCTGAGGGACTACTTCAGCCGAAGGGGTAGCAATTGTTGTTCTTACATAATTAGCTGTTCCATCGGCAAATGTACTCGGGGAATCATCCCCTGGAAATTCAAAAATTCCATCTCCGTCGTCTACGTGGATAATAACGGTATAGGTTTCTCCTTCAATAGAAGGCGTTGTGAGGGGAACTTGAATATTTTCTTGCGATCCCTCAATAAGTCCTGAAACTCCGGAAAAATTTGTTTCATCGGGAGTGTTACTATTCATCGTCTTAAAAGCTGAGATAAAACCAGGCTTTTCAAGTGTTGCATTACTAACAAGAATTGATTCCGATGGTTCCTGAGGGTCAATAGTAAGAGTCGGGGTAAAAACCTCACCATTTGCTTCATTCGAAACGGAGGTGGGATCTTGAGGTTGAGTAAATAGAAGAAGAACTATTACTAAAATCGCACAAACAAACGTAAAGACCGGCAATACTTTCTTCAAACTTCTCATTCTTCGGATTTTAAGATGGTATCAAGAGATTTGCCTGATTCTCTATTCTCACCTTGAATCTCCTTTTTATCGGACAAGTCGATAGATTCAACTCCAATCTTAGAATTGGTATCAATTCCACGAAGTGAAATTTTTTCCATAATGAAAAGGAAAGCCAGAAGAATGATAATAAAAGTGAGACTGGCAATGATAATTTTTTTGTTATCCATTATTTAAAAATACTATCTATTTATAGACGAGGGGCACTCGTTCGTCAAGTATGTTTTTTGTGAGCAGATGCTTTTTTTGCAGGATGAGCTCTATTCATTCTCAAGACAAACCAAACGGTTATACAAACCAGCCCAATAATAAATGAGAATATCGCGCACTTTCCAATCCAATCAGTGCTTAAAAGAATAATAGGAGATACTATTCCACTCGCAATTTGCGAACCGATATTCTGATCACCCCAGCCTCCGCTTTGTATTCCCATTACATAAATTGCCCTCCACAAGAAGAACGAGATGCCAAGATTTATCGAAATAATAATTGTTAATATCCCAATATTTCGTATTCGGCCAATTCCTCTTCCAAGGAATATGAATAGCCCGAGCGAAATAAGCGTCAGAGTCGGAAGAAGGTATTTAAATATGGTAAGAGTACTTTTGAGATTTTCCGCAAGAGGCGTGAGGGCTTGGAATGGATTGTTTTGAGTCATCATGTTTTGTGAAGATTGCTCGAACATTTTCCTAAACTCCGGATCCTGGGTCAATTCTCCCATCCCCATTTGGGAAAGAATTGAATCCATTGAGGAAGCATCGCTAAATGGAGTATACGCTGTAAAAGTCTTTTGGTCAGAATTGATAAATTCATTAAGTCTTGTCAAATTCTTCTCGATCAAATTCTCGACTGATTGCTCGGAAAAAAGGCTTGAAATAAATTGTTCTTGGATTTGAGACTGAAGTGCCTCTTCCTGAGTCTGCTCGTAGGACGGCTCTTGACTTTTGGATATCTGATCTGTAACTGCGGATGAAATACTACTATATACTCCAGAAGACTTATACTGATCAAATAGGAATTCTGTCTTATTGAAAGAATTATAGAAAGAAAAAAATAGAACGGTAATTACGGTGAGAATTAATGTAGATAATCCAAAAAGAAAAATCCCAAAAATTCTCATACTCTTATTAATTTATATCCTCTTGTCTTGACGGTTACAATCTTTTCTTTGCTTTTTTGTTTCTTGAGCTTGCTTCTGACGCGCGCTACCAGCCTGTCAATTGCCCAGTCGGATACTCCCTGCCCCTCAACTTCAGGCCACACAGTCTCGATAATAAATTCCCGCTCACAAACCGAATCTTTGTTTTGCTCAAGAAGATTGAGAAGCAGATATTCTTTTTTCGTGTATTCGATTTTGTTCCCCATGCCCTTTGTTTCACGATTTTTCTCCTCCAAAAAGAATTCAAAAAGTGGACTGAAAATTTCATTTTTTGAATTGACCATTCCCGTATCCCACAAGTATTCTGCTGCTTTTCTCTCAGCGGTAGTAAGATTTCCTTTCTTTTCCACTCTCAGCAAAGCGGTCTGTTCCTCCTCTGTAAGAGACTCCCATAATTCCTCAGACTGAAGGGCTATTCGCTCGTCTTGAACGAGAAGATCAAATAACGCCTTTCTCTCGGTAATAAAGTTTTTGTTCTCGTTCATAAAAACGAGCGCAAACTGTAGATATTGTGAATATCCGTCTACGTACTCAATCAATGATTTCTCGAGCTTTACGTCAAGGCTAAGGTTATACCTTCCACAATACGCCCTCGATGCTATCAAAACATCGGAATGCTTCGCGGGACAGAAGTAATACGTCTGAACAAAAGCTGAGACTGCAGCTTTTTGGAAAACCTTCGGGGACAGAGTCTCGAGCGACCTTACACTTGTGAATACATAGGAAAGCCTGTTGTGCATCGCAGCAGTAAGGCCTTGAAGATTGGCAAACATCTGAGTCGTTGCAGTATTTTGCATGCGGTCAAACCTCAAGAAAAAAATTGTCGGCAAAAACCCCGAGTCGCAGAGAATAAGCAAAGCCTTTCTAACGCTATCTATCGTAAGAAAAAGATCTTGCGTCTGAATGCTATCAAGAAAAAGTGTATGGATACTTTTTTTGTCGGATTCGGATAAATTAAGGCTCTCTGCAACATCTACGATTCTTTTTAACGTAAGAATCCAGAAGGGAAAGATTTCAACCTCAACCAAATCATTCAAATCCACTGGAATAAATATATGAGAACCTGTTCCAACATACTCACTCACAACCTGGTCGTGTGTTAAGAAAAAACGTAAGAAACTACTGATTCCTACACGTTTCATTCCAACCAAAACGATAGACTGTCGATTTTTTATTTTTTCTCCCAAAAATTTCGCATCCTCACTACGAAACTCCAAGGGAAATTGCGCTTCAAGAATATGATTTTGCACAACCGTATTGTAATCTGCGGCTTTCATTTACGCAAGAAGACATCTGTCAGGGTTTTGACAGGAAAAAATTGGAGTTCCGTCAAGCATCAAAAAATGTAATTTATTAAACTTCTTCACATGAGCGAAATTTGTACGGGACTTGGTCCCGATACAGCAGAAGCTTATTATTCGCAAGCAAGTTTGATCAGTACTCAGGTCCTGGGTGGCAGGGGAGCTACCCAGGCTGAGTCATCCAAACCATTAATTGCATTCAATAACACCATGATCCGGGGTGTTGAAATTGAGCTTTCCAGTCGATCATTTACCAACTCGACACCAGCTGAATACGACAAGCATGGCGATCCGATTATTAAACAAACGCAGGCATTTCTCAGGCTGAATGAACCAATTACCGGACTTGAGACGTAGGTTGACTAAACGCGGTATATGTTATACCATCGCTGCCAATTCGATCTTCAACCAACCAATGGGCCTTCTCCGCCCATTTTTTAACCGTACTATTTTTCATTTCTTGTGACAGATTATAAAATGTATTTTTAACCTTTTCCGATGCTTCCAAACGAAACGCCGCCTTGTATAAATCCCAAAACGAATATTTGCACTCCTCATTCAGCGGTATCAGGCTAGCTGTTTGATTTTGCTTCATCTTTGAGATCTTCTTTCTTTTCTTCATTTTTTACCTCATTGTTATTGTGTCCGTTATTTGGGTGCGGAACTGCAACCGTCAGGTCTTTTAAAAATTGTTCAACCAGTGGTTTGTCTGCTCTTTTGAGTTGCTCTGTAATCGCCCGCTCAAGATACGCAGTATCTATTCGCTCAAGCATTTTGTCCAGTTCGGGGTCGGCTTTTGTAATTCCCATTTCGCGACGAATCTCAGCAAGCAGCTTCAAAATCTTTGTAATTTCTTTTTCCGCAATCAAATTTACCCCGAGGTGAACCTCATCTCGGATTGTGCTTACATAGGAGGATCTGTTTTGTGAAACCAGAATAAAAATTGATAGAAATATCGCCTCGAGAGAAACGATCATCGTTAATAGCCCAAAAGGGAATGGGTCAAATATTTTATAAACTCTGATAATTCCCGTATTTATCCCTATCCATCCCGAGAAAAACAGAACATGAAAAATTAAAAATCCTGTTGAACCGCAAAAGTTCGTGAGTCTATCCGATACCTGTGTTAAAAATGAGCGTGAACGAAGAGACTTTGCCTCAAATGACCGGAAATATTCGATTCGTTCTGATGTTTTCATATCCCTAATTCATTATAATACTGCATTTGTGAATCAATTTGCTTCTGCAATTCAAAAAATAGTTTTTGACCCGCAAGAAGAGTCAAACCCGTTGCGGCCACTGTCAATGCCAAACAAATAAACCCGACGATTGCAGCCTTGGCTCTTCTTTGCAGAAGGTATTTTACTGCAGGAATTATCCCAAGCGGAGGGAAAAGTACACAAAAAAGATAGAGACCGGCTTGCTTGAGAAATGACGTTGAAAGAGGCACCGGTCGTAATTTTCGTCCGCAATTTGGGCAAAAGTACCACTCCTTTGAAATAACATACTTACATTTTTTACAAGAAAGATCCATATTTCATTCTAATCATATTCATTGAATATGATCAATTTGAAGAAAATCTTAAGTTATATTTAGCCTCGCCATCCTTCAAAGACGTAGAACTCGCCCGAGTGGCGAATACAGGCAGTGGATAAATTTTGTCGCATATTTTCCGCGTGACCGGGAGATTTGATCCACGAATCTATTACCCGTGTAAAATCTGAGTTCTGAGCAATGTTTTCATTGACATAGCTGTAATTTTGGTATGGGAGAGTATTGGAATCTATGCGGGAGCGAAATCCATCATGGGAAAAATTTGATTCTATTTCACGTGCTCTCATGTCAGCAAAATCGCAAGTTGCTTGATCGGTGCCTATTTCGGGCAACCCATTATCTCTTCGATATTCATTCATTTTTCTCATGAGGTAGGCATTGGCGTCTTCCGGACCATTTTCACCCGGAGAATCCGGTTTGTTTTCTTGCTTTACCTCGACTATGGTTTTGGGAGGCTCGGCTGTTGGGGTTGGGGTGGCTGTGGGAGCAGGGGATGGAGACGGAGTAGGCGTTAAAGTAGGCGTTGCAGTCGGAATTATGATAGGAGATTTAATTGGAGGCACAGGTGTAATAATTGCGAGTTTGGAATTTTTTACCGAACTCCAGGGAAACCTTACTACAAAAACAACTCTGCTGTTGGCAAAAGTTGTCAACGGTAGAAAGATGGAAACAAGGAAGATCAGCGTTACAAACCCAAGTGCGATGAAAAATTTTAGCCTGCCCGCCATCATACCAAGATACCAGGAATGGCTTTTGTTTGTCAAACTGATCTATATTTCAGGCTGAAGGGATATAGAGACAGTCTAACCTTAAATTATTTCCACCTCAACCTCAGGAGTAAACCCAAACCGATCATAACACTTCGATTCAACCTCTGTAATAAGTGTTCGTATATCGTGTGCCGATGCGTTGTTTTTATTGATGATGAAATTATGATGTTTGTTGGAAATCTGTGCTCCACCCACTTCTTTTCCAGCCAATCCCAATCGACCTATGATATATCCCATACTTACCTTCCCGTGCCACCTCTCCCTAACTTGGTCTGCAATATCGGGCCACGCATCTACAACTTTTTCAACATTATCTTTTTCAGAAATATTTTTAAAAACACTTCCACAATTCGGATATTCAAGCGGATGCCTATCCTGCCTATACTGTTTGTTAAAATTGTAAATTTCTTTTGCCTCAAGCATCTCTTCGTCAGTCTTGGCCGGACGAAGTTTTAAAAACGTCTCCAAGACGATAAATTTTTCCTTTTTTACTTTACTCGTTCTGTAAGCAAATTCCATTTCGTCATAAGTTAAAACGAAATTTTCATACTCTCCATTTTCGTGAATTTTTACACAGTGCGCTTTGACAAAAGCATCTTTAATCTCACCCCCAAATGCCCCAACATTTCCTCGCACAGCAGCCCCAACCGTTCCGGGGAGTCCCCCTGCCCATTCAAGACCTATGAGTCCTTTCTCAAATCCAAATTGAATGACATCATCAAGCATTTCTCCTGAAAAAGCTTTTACAACATTGTTCTCCTCGACTTCTATACCATTTTCCGAAGAGACAAATTTAAAAATAATTCCATCGAAAAAGGTATCGGAAAAAATAATATTTGTGCCTGTTCCGGCAATAATAAAATTAGTTAAATTCATTTTTTTTGCAAATTCGAGGACTTCGTATAGGTCATCTCTTGATGAGATTTCTGCTAAAAACCTGGCCTTGCCACCAACTTTGTACCAAAATATTTCCGACAATTGTGGGTTTTGGATGATTTTCATGAATGAAGTTATGCAAGTTTTGCTTGCGCTACGTCTTTTTCTTCGAGTCTGAATAGACCTTCATCGAGTCTCTTTTGATCAAGAAAATGCGCTATGAACCCGACAGACCGGGACAAAACAAAGAGCGCGTTGAAGAATTCCTGATTCACAAGCTCCTTTAGATGATCATCTGAATATCCCTCTTTTTCCGATAAAATATCGAGCATCACCGCAGCTATCGTTCCATCTACATTCAGAATAAGATTCCCCTTCTTGGCCGTTGTTATCTTTTCAACTTCGAGTGCAAATGAAAGGAATTTCTTTTGGCCCAAGTTTCCTTCGAATTTTTTAAGTTCGGCTACTCTTGGATCGGGGAGATCAATCCTATACTTTCTGTGTCCAATGCCTTGAATATATATTTTTTTACTTGCAAATTCCTCTACAAATTCATTGGCAGATTTTCCTGACAGTGCACCTTCAAGCCAATTTCGTGCCGCTTCATTCACTGCTCCACCAAATCGTGGTCCAATCGTCAAGAGTCCTGCCGCAAGTGATGAAACAAGATCTCGTCCCGCACGTGCAGTAATCATGGTATTCACGGCTCCAGACACGTATGGACCGTGATCGACAGAAATTCTCAAGACAAAATCGACAAACTTTTCAAGCTCGGGAGAACCAATTTTTTTACCCAAGAACAATGAAGATGCAATTTTGGCGAAGGAATTACCGGAGGCAAATTGAGTAAGCTCCTCTCCCAAGATCATAACATCACCATTCTCGTCTTTTGAAATACTTGAGGCAAAAAGGGCGGATTTTCGGTCATCCATACTAGCAAGTATTGTACTATAGCGATCCTCTTCTTGCACATTTTTTGTTCCTAGATCATTAATCATTCTGACGAATTCACTAAAGCTTTGTGCGACCATTGCTCCAGCTTCAAGAAGTGCTTTTCTTTTCGAAGAGGCACTTTCATCTTTTGTCTCAGCCATTGCCTTGGCGTGTCCAAATTGAACAGGCGTATCAAAAAGATCAGAAATAACTCCTGCAATATAACAGACAACCTTTTTAGTAACTTTTTTATTTTTTAGCAATTCCACCAATTCATATTCATCTTG
>CAZBEA010000042.1:0-9026 GCA_964490835.1 uncultured Gammaproteobacteria bacterium | reverse complement strand
GAAAATCCTGAAAAAGTGGCGCGTGGAGCTGCTTCAAAGAATATTCAAATCAATATTGATGAGATTGTAAATAAGGATAGCCAGTTAAGGGAGTTAATCGCTGAGTCTCAAGCAATTCGGGAAAAGAAAAATACACTTAACGACTCTTTTTCAGGCCGCCCAACTGACGAACAACTTGCAGAAGGAAAAAAATTGAAAGAAGAACTTCAGGAAGTTGAAATAAGGCAAAAAGAACTTGAAGAATCACTTTCAAATTTACTCGCTCAAATCCCTGCAATTCCAAAAGACGATGTGAAAGTGGGCAAGAATGATATGGAAAATGATGTCATAAAAACAGTCGGTGAAATCCCAACATTTTCTTTCCAGCCAAAAGATCATTTAGAGCTTGGGGAATCACTAGGGATTATAGATGTAGAGCGCGCTGCAAAGGTATCGGGAGCACGGTTTTATTATTTAAAAAATGAAGGGGTTTTACTCGAATTGGCCCTCGTTCAATTTGCGATGAATAAACTTATGGAAAAAGGTTTCAATCCAATTCTTCCCCCGACAATTATTTCTCGCGATACAATGCGGGCGATGGGATACATGGAAAATGGAGGAGATGAAGATATGTTCAGAATAGTGGATGAAGATAAGGTTCTGGTTGGGACAGCAGAGCAGTCGATCGTTCCAATGCACAAAGATGAGGTGCTGGATTTGAAAAATGGTCCAATTCGATACGTTGGGTATTCCTCATCCTTCAGGCGAGAAGCAGGGTCATACGGAAAAGACACAAGAGGTATTTTAAGAGTTCATGAATTTCATAAGGTTGAGATGGTCTCATACGTTGTAGAAGGTAAAGATGATGAAGAGCATGAGTTTTTGCGATCGATTGAAGAGGAATTATTCTCAGATCTAAAACTCCCCTACCAGGTTATCAAAATGTGTACGGGAGACCTGGGTTTTCCTGCTGAGCGTAAATATGACATAGAAGCCTGGATTCCAACTCAAGAGAAATACCGTGAGGTTACATCGACATCTACAACCGGTGAATTCCAGGCCAGAAGATTGAATATTAAGTATCGTGAGGGTGAAGAAAAAAACTATGTTTCAATCCTCAACGGAACAGCCTTTGCGATAGGCAGAACTCTAATTGCGATTTTGGAAAACTACCAACAAGAAGACGGCTCGGTTGTTGTGCCTGAAGTGCTAAGGCCTTTTATGGGAGGTCTTGATAAGATTAATCCGAAAGTTTAGGAACTAATTTAGCTTCAATTTTGTGGTATAATAATCTCTCGCCTCAATAAATATGGTACTTGGACTATTGAATAAAATCATTGATTTAAATGCCCGCGAGGTCAAAAAACTCGAACCTTCGGTGGCAGCAATTAACTCACACGAAGAAAAGATCAAAAAATTAAAAGATTCCGATTTTCCGAAAAAAACAGAAGAATTTAGGAAACGAATTGAAAAAGGTGAAACGGTTGACGATTTACTCCCTGAGGCATTTGCACTTGCTCGAGAAGCGGCATTCAGAACTATCGGGCTTCGACATTACGATGTCCAGATGATGGCGGCTACGGTTCTTGCACAAGGAAAAGTTGCCGAACAGAAGACAGGAGAAGGAAAAACCCTATCAGCTGTTCCCGCTTTGTACCTGCACGCTCTCACAGGAAAGGCTGTTCATCTGGTTACTGTAAATGATTATCTTGCAAGACGTGATGCCGGATGGATGGGTGGAGTTTTTGCATTTTTAGGAATGACGGTGGCAAGTATTATTAATGAGCGGGCATATATCTATGATACAGAGTACTCAGATGAGCAAGTAAATGATTATAGACTTCTTCATCTCAGGCCGGCAACTCGCCAGGAAGCATACAAGGCAGATGTTGTGTATGGAATAAATTCCGAGTTTGGTTTTGATTATCTTCGAGATAATATGACCGAACAAAAAGAGCGGCTTGTTCAACGAGGCTTTTATTATGCCATCATCGATGAGGTAGATTCGGTTTTGATCGATGAGGCCAGAACACCTCATATCATTTCCATCCCCGACGACACTCCCTCGCAAAAATACATGGAATATGCCAGAGTCGTCGATCGGCTCGATAGCGCAACCGATTATGTCATCGATGAAAAACAACGCAGCGTCCACTTAAATGAAACAGGACTTGAAAAACTCGAAAAGTTCTACGGTATTAAAAATATTTATGAAAATGATTTCGAGACCGTTTTTCACATAGAGGCAGCCCTTAAGGCCAACACTCTTTTTCATATCAATAAAGAATATATTGTGCGTGACGGACAAGTAATCCTCGTCGATGAATTTACCGGGCGGCTTATGGAGGGACGAAGACTTTCTGAGGGAATTCATCAAGCAATCGAAGCAAAAGAGGGAGTACCGATTCAACAAGAGACAAAAACTGCCGCAACAATTTCGCTCCAGAATTACTTTCGTATGTACGACAATCTAGCCGGCATGACAGGAACTGCACTCACAGAGGCAGAAGAATTTAAAAAGATTTATAACCTTGATGTAATTGTTATCCCCACGCACAACACGATCCAAAGAAAGGATGAGAATGATCTCATTTATAAGACTGTGACTGCCAAATATAAAGCTGTAACAGATGAAATCGAGGCAGCTCACAAGTCCGGTCAACCGGTTTTGGTCGGAACAACTTCTATAGAAAACAATGAAACGATCTCAGATTATCTTAAAAAGAGAAAAATTCCCCATGAAGTTTTGAACGCAAAAAATCATACTCAAGAAGCGCTCATTATCTCCAACGCAGGAAGACAGGGTGCGGTAACGGTTGCAACGAATATGGCCGGTCGTGGAGTTGATATTATTCTTGGCGGTCAACCACCGTCTGAATATGAATTGCAATATCAAACTGAGAAAGGAAAAGAAAAATACAAAAAAGAATACGATGCGTGGAAAAAGGGTCAAGATGAAATTAAAAAATTGGGAGGGCTTCTTGTTATCGGTACCGAAAAACATGAATCAAGAAGAATTGACAATCAGCTCCGCGGTCGTTCGGGTCGACAAGGAGATCCCGGTAGGTCAATCTTTATCATTTCTCTTGAAGATGATTTGATGAGGATTTTTGGAGGAGATCAGATTGCAGGGCTTATGAATAAGTTTAACTTCCCTGAAGATCAGCCCCTCACACATTCTCTTGTTACAAGAGTCATTACCCAAGCACAAGTTAAAGTAGAAGGATTTAATTTCGAGCAGAGAAAAAGAACCGTTGATTATGATGATGTTTTGAACAAGCAACGTTCAATCATCTATGACCTGAGAAGAAAAATAATTGTCGATGAGGTTGATCACGAAGTCCTATTTTTTGAAAAGCTTGAAAATTCTATCGATAATATTATCCAATTCAATTCCGACCCACAGGATGGAGCAATAGATTTTACGAAGGTTACCGATGAGTTTAGAACGATCATTCCTTTCGACGATCATTCACGCAAACATATTCTTGAAAACCTTGAGAAAGCAAAAACTCACGATAAAATAAAGGAAATTTTCTTAAAAATATCGCGCGATCTTCATAACCAGCGAAAAGAAAATTTTGGGGGAGATGAGAATATGAACAGACTTCTTCAGTATGTGAATTTAAAGACGATAGACAATCTTTGGATGAATCATTTAACCGATATGGATGATCTCAGATCCGGTGTAGGACTGAGGGGCTATGCCCAAAAAGATCCGTTGGTAGAATATAAAAACGAGGCTTTTCAAAAATTTGAACAATTGGTTGCATCAATTGACGATGAGGTTGTTCACCGAGTATATAAAATGCAGGTTCATGTACCACGACCGACGGTTGAGGTGGCGCAAAAAGCAATAACCAATCAATCAGCAGCAGAAATCGGCCAAGAAGCGGTTCAAAAAAAAGCGCAAAAAGAAATAGAGAAAAAGACCCAGGACGACGGATCAAAATTAGGCCGTAACGATCCATGTCCTTGTGGTAGTGGTAAGAAGTGGAAGAAGTGTCACTACCCAAATATTCCATAAATTTCGTCTATAGTATTATCTCCTCTTGAGGTTTAATTGGCTTCTTTATACACTAAATAGAGAAATTGTTGTCGGATTTCTATGGCTAATTCATTAATTCATTCTTTGGAGTGCGCGTATTTTTCGCTGGAAATAATGATATCATCTGAGATTCCGTCCTACGCCGGCGGACTTGGTGTACTGGCAGGTGACATCCTGAAGTCGTGTGCCGATATGGAAATTCCTGTTGTTGGAATGTCTTTGGTCTACAACGGTACAAGTTTTAATCAAGAAATTCTACCTGCCGGTGATCAGAAATTCGAGGTAAGTCATTGGCAAAAAAACGATAAGTTAAAAAGACTTCCCAATAAGGTAGAGCTGGTAATCGACAATGCCAAGGTATATGTTGGGGTGTGGCGGTATGATATTGTGGGTCGAACAGGCTATGTGGTGCCGGTGTACCTCCTTGATACCGATACTTCAGATAACGGGATGTGGGCACGAATGATTACTCAAAATTTGTATGAAGGTGAGTATAGGCTTCCTCAAGAAATTCTCCTTGGAATTGGCGGCGTCAAAATGTTGCGCAATCTCGGATACGACGATATAAAAAACTTCCACATGAATGAAGGCCATGCGGCATTTGTACCACTTGCTTTGGAACAAGAGATGGAGTACCAAGACATGGCGGTGCGTTCAAGATGTAGCTTCACGACTCACACGCCCATTCCCGAGGGACATGATCAATTCGATTATGATTTTGCATGGAGAAATGGCAAAGAATACCTCCCCTGGCATATTAAAGATTTGGCTGGGCAAAATTCACTGCATATGACAAGACTCGGTATGAGCCTTTCCAAAGTTTCATTCGGTGTATCAAAAAAGCACGGAGAAATATCAAAAAAGCTATTTCCTGAATACAATATAGGTTCGATAACAAATGGTGTTCATCATTTGTCGTGGGTAACGTCAGAAATGCAAAATCTTTTTGACAAATACCTATCAGGGTGGGCAGAGGATCCTGCAATTCTAGCAAGAGCACACGAGGTGTTGCCAGATGAGAGTCTCTGGCGAGCTCACGAAGAAGCAAAGTTTGAACTAATAGAATATGTAAATCGCAATCTCACATCAATCGGTTCGGATCACGAACAACAAAATCCTCCTTCACTTGAACGGTTTGACACTCATACACTCACTATTGCGCTCGCGCGAAGACCAGTACCATACAAGAGACCGTTACTATTGTATAGTGACGTTGAACGGTTACTGAAAATCGGCGAAGGAAAATTACAAATTATTCAGTGTGGTAAGGCTTTCCCGGGGGATCCGTCAAGTCAAAAATTTGTACATGAAATTGTTGAGGTGTCAAAAGAATTCAGAGGAAGATTGAAAGTCGTATATCTTGAAAATTATTCGCCCAAGATTGCACGATTATTGGTCGGTGGAGTCGATGTATGGCTCAACACCCCAAAAAGACCACTTGAAGCATCAGGGACCAGCGGCATGAAAGCAGCGCTCAATGGTGTACTTAATTTGTCAATTCTTGATGGCTGGTGGATCGAGGGCTACGAAATGGATCAAATGGCCGGATGGGCAATTGCCCCGGAAAATTACGATAATGATGATGGGGTGGATGCCAATTCTATATATGAATTGCTCGAAAAGACAATTATCCCAATGTACTATACAAATAAATGGGAATGGCAGCAAAGAATGAAGCACGCGATAGGACTTGGTTCATACTTCAATACTCATCGAGTTGTGAAGGAGTATGAAGAAAAAGCTTGGGATAAATAAGATTGCTATTCGAAAGGATTAACAGTCTCAAGGAATTTTTTAATATTTTCAAGAACATTTATTACATCAAGAAGCAGCGAATTTGCAGTTTCCTCAGGCGTTCCGGTTGGCGTTATGGTAGGAGAGGGTGTTGCTTCTGGATCAGGCGTAACGGTAGGTGATATCGATGGGGTTGCAGTCGGCGAAATAGAAGGAGTTATTGTTGGCAGTGCTGTAGGTGATATCGATGGGGTTATACTTGGGGTAGTTGTTTTTTTCTTTCCTACAGTGCTTCGTGCAGCCTCGCTCACTTTCTGTCCACCGACACCCGATTTTGCAACACATGAAACATAACTTCCATGGTTTTTCCATTCTTGTCCTGGGTCGCACTGAATTGTTGGGATTGGTGTTACGGTACTTTCAACAGGTGTTATTTCGGGGAGAACATCATCATTTTCCTCGTCATTTGAGTCTTCATTATTTTTAGGGGAATGTGATTGGCCGAATTCTTTTTGTGAATTATTTGATTTATTCTCAGAGCTTTCATTTTTCGCAAATGCCGGAGTAGCGGTCAGGATAAGAAGCGTTAAGATAATGAATGTTTTTTGCATGACAAAAATTAGAACGGATACCTTTGCAAAATGTTACAAAATGCTTTCTTGAACGTTCTAATAAGTAGTGATACACTGGTTGCCTTTATGGAGATAGACCTGAACAACCTTATTCAAAAGGCACAAAAAGGAGACAAAGAATCCTTTTCCAGACTGTATCAGTACTTTTATAAAAAAATATACAGATATCTTTTTTTTCAGATAAGAGATGAACAGCTATGTAAAGATTTTTGTCAGGATACATTTATTAAAGCATGGAAAAGTCTCTCAAATTTTTCGATAAGAAAGAATGGTACTTTTCAAGCGTTTCTGTTCGCGATCGCAAGAAATCTTGTCATAGATCATTCACGCAGAAGGAAAGAAGTAAAAATAGAGGAGTTTGAGTCGTTGCCCGAAGAAGAAAGGTTATATGAAGACATCACTTCAAAAGAGGAAGTGCTTCAGGTGAGGAAAGCATTGGATCGGTTGAGTGAAGACGAGCGGCAGATTATAATTTTGAAATATTTTGAAGAGATGTCGGGCGAGGAAATTGCAAAAGTTCTATCGATGAAAGAAGGAGCCGTGAGAGTGCGAATTCATAGAATTATGGAAAAATTAAAAATTTATTACGAATCAGATTATGGAAGAAAAAATTAATTTAGTTAAAAAGGTTTATTATGCCAAAGAAGTTCCAAAAGAATTGGATTTTTTTGACGTAGGCCTTTTAGTAAATCAAGACGAGAAAGTAAGAATACCGAGGCAATTATTTATATATACCAGTGGGTTAATTGGTCTATTTCTATTGGCTGTTATGTCATTTATATCCATTTTCCCCGAAAGTTCTGTAACGAAGACAATTAAAGGAACATTACTTGATTCAGATAATAATGTGGTAGAGAGTGTTATTCCGACAGTTATTCCAACTAAAGTTTTGCCTAAAGTCGCCCCAAGTCCGTCACCAACCCCGACCACTACACCGACCAAGACTCCGCAGTCATCAAAGAATGCTAATGGTAGTGCAACTAATTCTTCTCCACAAAATAACCCTGCAAATAGGAATACTACGAGTGAACAAAAAGATAATAAAGCAAGTGAAAATGGAGAAGAAAAAAATGTTCAAGGGGCGAGCACCGAACATCGTCAAGATGACAAAGCTCAGGAAAACAAAAAAGAAAATCCATCCAATCCGCAATCCAACGGAAATTCGAATAAATCCCAGAAGGATTAATTGTCGCATTTTATACCGTCCATTTTTATAATCAAAGAGAGATGTCTCATTTTCTTAAAAAAATTCTTTTATTCGCTCCTCTTTTGTATCTTATTATTCTTCTGTTTCAGGTAGATTTAGGAATGGTCGAGGATTTAGGTCGACATTTAAAAATGGGTGAGACGGTTTGGAATACAAGAGAAGTTCCTGATACAAATTTATTTTCGTGGAGGGCTGGTGATTTCCCTATCGTAAATCATGAATGGTTGACACAGGTCCTATTCTATTTGGTATTCAACTCATCCGGTTATCCAGGACTCCTTGTCTTAAAATTTTTACTTGTAATTGCTGCGTTTGGAATTGTGTATTTTTTAGCTCTTAAAAAATATTCTCACTTTTGGGTTAGTACAATTGGAATACTTTGTATCGCTGTTTTTGCAACAAGGTTTCGGGTTCGTCCGGAGCTTATTAGTTATCTTTTTATGGCTGTTTTTTATCTTCTCTTTGAACAATTCAACGAAAAGAAAAATTACAAGTTACTTTTTCTCTTGCCGCTCGTCATGATGCTGTGGGTAAATATGCATATATTTTTTGCAATTGGTCTTTTTATGATAGGAATATTTGTTATTGAGAATTATCTTAGTAATAACAGGCTTGACAAGAGGTTGATTGCTATTGGAGTTGCATCGGCTATTGCGACATTCATAAACCCTTCGGGGTTCGAGGGGGCAATCTTGCCATTTACTATTTTTCAAAACTACAATTTTGTGGTCGAGGAAAATCACTCTCCTTTTAAAATTTTTAACACTACATCGGGATTTGTATATACACTCCTTATGCAAGTCTATCTTTTTGAAGTTCTGGCACTCATCACAATAATCGGCTCTCTCTTTATTATGAAGAAAAAAAATCTTATCTATCCTTTGAACGGGATTTTTAATGCTGCACTTGGACTTCGCATGGTACGAAATATTTCACTTCTCGGAGTTGCAGGACTCATTCCTCTTATTCACGTTGTTTCGAGTCTTGAGGGGAGAATTAAAAATAATTCATATAAAAAATTGGTTCGGTCCTCGGTACTAATTGCCGTTATATTTTTTGTTTTTTTCCATCTCCGCGGGCTTTATATGCATGATATTTTTTCTTTTTCTTTCAGGACATATGCTGAGGATGGAGCACGTTTTTTTGTAGAAAATACAATTGATGGACCTATTTTTAACAATTATATGATTGGAAATCATCTTATCTTCTGGCTCTATCCTCAAAATCAGGTTTTTGTTGATGCGCGACCCGAGGCATACCCTGGAGAATTTTTTGATGAATATAATAGGATGCTTTCAGATCCTCTGTTTTTTGATGAGCAGGCAGAGAGATTCGGAATCAATGCGGTTGTAATGGGTGTTCAGGATGACCCAAATCTTATTCGGCCGTTTATGCTTCATCTGATTCAGAGTCCGACGTGGGTACC
>CAZBEA010000041.1:0-9061 GCA_964490835.1 uncultured Gammaproteobacteria bacterium | reverse complement strand
ATCTTACAACGGGCACTTGAAGCACCAATTGCTATAGGAAGAAGAACGTTAATTGCCATGGGAATTCCATTAATAGATGACGCAGGCCGCCCAGACGATGGCAAACATAACGTTGAAAAATTGTTTCAGTATTATTTTAAAGAAACTCCTGTCTTTGATGGCTTCAAACAAGGACTTCAAAATGACAGAGACTACTCAAAGTTAGTAATGGATACGATTCTGGGCAACGTGACAAGGCATGAATATGATAGACAAGTCGAAGGCGATGGGATGACTACAAAAATTCAGGACGCACTTAAATGGACAAGTGAGATGTCTATTATGTATAGGAATTTTCTAGAAAGAAATGCATTTACTTCAGAAGGTCAAAGGCCCCTATCAAAAGAGATGTTTTAATTACTGTAAGGTGATGCCTCAGCAACTTGATTTATCGTAAGTCCTTCAGAACTTAAAAGCACAGTATTTGCTTGAATATCACCATTAATCCTCACTCCTGGAATTCCAAACCATTTATCTTCTGTTATCGGTGTAAAAGTCACAAAACTATGTTCTTTAAATCCCGGCACCAGATCATCAATTGTTAAAACTCGCTCACCTTGTTGGGGTAGATCTTTATCGTCTTTCGATGCTCTCCAAATTTTGGCTTCAACATGAGATCCTAAAGCACGTCCTGCAGCGGCCGCAATTATTCCTTCTTCAAATCCTCCTCTTCCCATTACGAGATATACGTCTTCTTGAGCATTTGTCGGACCAGTCATTGCGAGAAGTGATGGGACTAAATCTCCAGCCTCAAGAGTAACAAGATCGGCACCGAAGTTACGGGTGCCATCGATAATTCTTTGATTGGTTTTTCTATTCATCGTTACGACATGAATTCTTCCTTTTTCTACTCCGAATACATCGCGAACTATTTCAAGATTTTCTTCAACTTCTGCATCTATATTTATTTTGCCTGCTACTTGAGGAGGCCCGAAGAACTTTTCCATATAATTTACGCCTTGAGGCGTTGGCATAAGCCCTCCATACGTACTTGCCGCCAGCACCGAAATTGCCCCCGGGCGGCCATGGGCAGCTGCAGTAGTACCTTCAACCACATCATTAACAATGCTGATTTTTTGTATCCCGGAGCCATGTTCCCCCAATACTGTTGGCATCGCCTCACCAATCTTTTCTAATTCCTTTTCACCTTCACTCCCAACACTCAACACTATAAATGGCACCATTCTTGCCAAGTAATCCTCGTATCGGGATGCGGCCATACTATCCAGAACTCCAACTCTTATTTTTTTATCCCGGTCTGATAATTTTTGCCCATCAGGAACGGGAGTGAATTGTGAAATGATCTCGGCTGAAGAAATAGCTGCCGCCAAAGTAACGGCTTTCATATGATGCCTTACAAGCTCGGGGTTTGGGTATAATTCAGGGGCGAGTTGTACATGCAGATCGGGTCGTGCGGAGCTTTCGGCTAGTACCATAAGGGGTATCTTACACCACCGTTTTCCGACAAATCTTGACTTTCTTTGGTCAAAATCCTGACATACGGAGAAAATGCGTTAGAGACTGGCGATCAATCTGTCTTTATTGGCCAAAAATTGCTTCATCGCCTCGGCATCGTCTGCATTCGGAGTATTCGGCCGAATGACGGGGGAAGTAAATTGTTTGTATCGTGGCATGATTCCCAAGATCGGTTCAACACCCTTTACGCCCGACAAGAAGCCCTTCAATCCGTATGGGATCATGGTTGTAATGTGTTGTGGATCGAAAAATGAAGCAAAAGTTGGATCTGCTTCCGCAAGCCGAGCCATATTTCTTCTCGTATCGGGGTTTATTTCTTTATCAAGTGATCTGAGTTGGTCCTCTGTAATCGAGTAACTAAAGGGCAACACCCTAATTCTCTCATTTACCATATCCAAATGCGCTCTCAACGAAAAGTATCCCTCGACGATTGAATCCTCGATCGCCAAAACCGAAGTTCCTAAAAATAGCATTCCCAGATCGTCCCGACATACTTCTCTTAAATCGTTATGATATTGAGCATCTAATTCTAACGTTTTCTTTGTTCGATCGATCCGTGAATTTGTGAATGAAACAATTCCGTCAACCCCGACACGTACCATGTCATCGGCCAATATATGCACTAAAGACCTGGGAGTTTCTTTTTTTCTCGCAATTTCTGCATGTTGCAAGAACTCTCCGCTAGCAATCGACTGTTGAATAGTTTCAAAACTCATGTGCCAATTATAGAACGCGCTGGAGTCTTTTACAACGATTCAAAAAATCTGAACACCGAGGCAGAAATGAGGATAAGGTTATTTATTGCGACTATCGAGACGAGCGATCAAATCATCAAAGTAGTCCAATACTAAACCGTGTTCTTTTGCTTTTTGATCTGTTTGCTCATAGGGCATAAGTACCCCTTCTGCATATTCTTTGTAAAGAGGTAAGATTTTATAAATTTCTGGCATTACCTGGGTCGTGTGTAAAAAAGCACGTAATTTGCGCGGCAATAAATTTCTTTTCGAACCAAAAAATATACTAAATGTTGGGTCTTCTTTTGCGGCACTGGCCATTTCTCTAATTTTGCCTGCCGTTATCGGCTTGTATACACCTTCCGGAATTCTTTTCCTTTTCAATTCCCAAATTCCGGTCACCGCTTCGTTGAAAACAGTGATGTGATTTGTAAAATCAAAACCACCATCTATGATACTATTCTCAAGACTTTGTATTGCTACCCCTAGTTGTAACGCTGCATAATCGCTTCCTGCTTCATCCCAAAAACCATCCCAAAATCCCTTCTTTCCCATTTTATTTCGCTCCCTGTCGTACCTGCTTTCTTCATATACAACAAGATTATGTTTTGCGTCTCTCACGATAGCTTCTGCAACGCTTCCTAATGATCTTACCACGCCTCTTTCTTGCACGGGGTGGTACTCGAACAAGGCTCTTTTAGAGCCCCCAAATTGTGGTAATTCTATAGACATTGGAAGGTATTATATACTATATTGGTTAAAAATCATGACATTTCCTGACTTTTCCCACGAATTGACTCACTGGAAAAACGGCTACTTTGTTGTCGGCACCGACGAAGTAGGCCGTGGTGCATTTGCCGGACCACTGTATGTCGGAGCAGTAATTTTTCCTAATAATATGCAAGAAGATTTAATTCATGAGATAAAACAAAATAAAATAAATGATTCTAAATTGTTATCATCTAACCGGCGGCAGACTCTTGCTGAATTTATAAAGAAAATAGCTCTTTCGTATCATATTGCTAGTATCTCGGTCGAGGATATCAACAAAATCGGTGTAGGAAGAGCGGGAAAAATTGGGATGGAATATGCTTCCCGAAGAGCAATATCCAAATTAAAAGATCCTCAGGCAGAATTCCATATACTCACGGATGCATTCGAGATAGATCGCAATGAATTTCCGAACCAAACTCCACTCGTAAGAGGCGATCGCCTCAGTATCACAATCGCAGCAGCCTCAATTCTGGCAAAAGTAGCGCGAGATCAACATATGATTGAATTATCAACTTTATACCCAGGTTACGAATGGGAGAAAAATAAAGGCTACGGTACCCTCTTTCACAGAAAAAAATTAATTGAATCAGGTCCGACACCCCACCACAGGTATGATTTTATACAGTCAACAATATCCTCTGCTACTTATTAATTTGGATTTTTTCTCCGTGAAAAATTGCGCGTAATAATTCTTTATTTGTACTACTGGGATCAAGTTGGTATGCTTTTTTGATCACGAGAAGCGCTTCATCTTTTTTCTTCGATCCGTATAATATAAATGCATAAACCTTCAGCAAATCAATATTATTCGGCGAGTATGAAAGACCTCTGGTTATATACTCCTCTGCGGTATTTAAGTCTTGTGAGAATAAATATATAGACCCGAGACGAATATACGGAATAATATATCCTGGGTTATTTTCTATAGATCTTTCATAACTTATTACCGCCTTTTCGATCTCACCCTTTTGTTCAAAATACACCCCCCTATTTGTCCAATTTCTCCACCAGTCTGGCTTGAGCTGTATTGATTCTTCAAGATATACAATCGCCTCCTCACGACGCCCCGCATTAAATAACTCTGAGCCGTAATTATTCGCTAATGCATAATTCGGATCAATTTCGTAATCATGGCTATACAGTGTCATATTATTTTTCCAATCTTTATTACGAATAATTGTTCTGACCGATAAAAGAATTAACAGCATCAAGAGAAATATCACGACTGTTTTGAAATATGAATTCTTTTCCAACGCTGTAAGCACTATCCCAACAATTGCAAGAATAAAAATTCCAGCTCCGTACATCCACCGCTCGGCAACAGTCATCGTGAGCGGAAGAATTTGGATATGCATAAGAGCCCAGAGAGCAAGTCCTCCAATGAAAAGAATGCATAGCTTAAAAAGATCCGAATTCACCCTGCGGACTTTCAAACTTATCGCAACGAGAATGATTATAAAGACAGTGACAAAAATAAGCGGCAGGATAAAATTTTCAAATCCGAAATTCTCATGCACCCAATATTGTTCGATATGAAGACTGACCGGAAAAAAGAATGTTTTTATATAAAACCACAGTATCGAAGGAATATGAAGTATTCGGTCAAAAAGCTGTACATTTTGGATGGGGACTATAAATTTTTCATACTGAGAATAAAAGACCCCCTGAATTACAAAAAAACGGATGTAAAAATACAATACTGTCGGAATTCCCATCGCAACAACCCCCCACAATGTCTTCTTCCTGACAAAAAGAAAAAGATACAAAACCGACAGTAGCGAAAAAATAAGAGTTGATTCCTTTGAAAGAAATCCCAAGAAAAGAAAAACCGAGGACATGATCAGAGAAAGAAATGATTTTTTTTCTTCTGCGAATCGAACAACAAACAACAATGAGATGATCCCAAACAATACGTACGAAAGTTCGGAGTATGCAGATACCCAAGTGACTGCCTCTACATTTACCGGATGTACTGAAAAAAGCAGTGTTATAAGAAGCGCAATTCTCTGATCAAAAAACTTTCGGAATAACACAAAAACCAGAAATGAGACGGATATATGAATAAAGATATTGTATGCGTGAAAGAAGAATGGTTTACCCCCAAAAAGCTCATAAATAAAAGTATATGTGGAATATACCAGTGGCCGATAAATAAGATTCATCGACTCAGACCATATCTTTGGAAGATTATCAATTGAATGTAAAATCGGTGAATCCTTTATAGAATCGACATCGTCCCATACAAAATCGTTTCCAAACGCATTTGCATACACCAATAAAATAAGCATAGAAATTACAAAAAATGGAACCAGAAAAGATGATGATGATTTTCTTTGAAAGAATTCAAGAATCGTTTTTTTAAACCCTAATCCCTTTTGTAATTCTTTCGCTTTATGCTCGGACATATAGAATTAGTATATATTTTTCCCAAAATCCATGTCCATGCACCTTTACATTTCAAAGTACGATTGCGCTATATGGGAAGCAGGATCAATTCCAATTCTGTTACATATATCTTCCACTTTTTTATGGGAATCTTCCGATGGGTTTGGGAGATGGAATTCAACGAATTCTCCAAGTGAAATTTCCTCCCCTCCCTCAATTTTCGTTACTTGGTCAACCATTACCATCACCCCATCGATAAATCTAAATTCACGATCTTTTACGATTTTTTTAAAGACCTCCCCCGATGCATTCATAATGAGCTCTGCATCTTCTTCGGAAAGTCGCACCTCAAATTTATTTCGGGTTCTAAAGTCACTTCCCCTTACAATGGGTCCTTTGTATGCAAGTGTATATTTTCCACCCTCTTTTCGGATTCGTAACGCTTCTCCGGTATCCGTCAAATGTCTGTCAAATGCAAAATACTGATCTTCCTGGATCGTACTTCCTAAAATTTGTCCTCCGCTTTGCTGGAACTTTATATTATTTGGCTTTCCCCTAAACTTCACCTGGTGTTCAGTTACGCCTGTCTTTGCTGACTCGGTGTCAGGATTGTATTCATTTTCTATCACAAAATCCGCAGCATTCCGGGAAGACTTTATATACGATTGGTACATTGGCTCAACTACCTGAAAATAATACGTCAGAATTTCATCGGGAGTCATATTTGTCCTATGAATATCCCGCAAAAGTCTTCTCATAACACTTCCATGGAGACTAATATCAACAAAAGCTGTTAAATCATATATATCTCTTAAATCATCCGACAACGCATATAACCCTTCAACAACTATGATGTCTCTTGCAGAAAATTCTCTTTCTCCATCAGGTTCTCCTTTTCCTTTCTTAAGGTTAAAAACAGGTAACTGTACTTCTCGTGTGCCATCGCGGAGAGAATCAAGGATTCCTCTTGCACGGTGCGTATCATAATATCGTGGATGGTCATAATTAACTTCTCTCCCCTCAACCGTTTCTTGTTCGACAAATTCCGTACCCCTGGCAAAATCATCGGTTGAGATGACCGCAACCCGTCCGGGAAATTCCTCCTGAACCCTTGAAATAAAAGCTGTTGTTTTACCTGCGCTTGTCCTCCCCCCGACTCCAACCAGAACCGGACGACTTGCTTGAACACGAGTATCAATGTCCCTTAGTCTATCGATCACGGCATTCATTTTCTCTCCTCTCAAACGCACTTTTTCCTCAGTCTCTGAAAGATCGGGTACAACTTCGACTTTTGGAAGTCCGTTGCATGCCAAATCTTTATTCGAATAACCTTTTCGACCGGTAATTTCCTCTTTTGTCCAAAACGGCTGCTGAAATTGGGAAGCTTCGTCTTCTGACTTAAATTCCACCTCAACCACAACAAGTCCGTCGTGAACCCCTTCATATCGGTCAATCGAAACCGACACGCCCGCTTCAAAACCGGAGTACCTTTTCTTTACGACTCTTCTTCCTTCGGTTGTAGGCCACAGAATATCGAATGCCTCTTGTGATATTTCTGCTTCGTATTCACCTCTCACAAGCCCTGTTCCAGTTTTTCTTGTCAATATATGACTATGGTTTCCTTCCATGTCGGTAATTCTTCTTACTCGAATTTCTTCATCATCGACATGTAAGTACCCCTGCTCAATATAATCGTAGGGGGAATGTTCAAGATTAAGAGGAAATTGGTCAAGTAAAAATTTACGCTCGATTTCCCGTGGCTCATGAGGCAGTCCTTCTAATTCTTTTACTGAGGACATATTTGAAGTGTATAGTACCAAAATTTGAGCAAAAAGTCACAAATCGTTTATACTAGTAACTTGCCATGGAAAAAATTACAAAGCATTCAAAAAAAATATACATTGCCCTCTCAGCTATCTTTTTCATAGGATTTATCATAGTAACTCTTATGGTTCGCGCCGATTTACTCAGACAGTTTGATTTTAATACGACAGTCAGACTCCAAGACGATATACCGCTCAGGTTCGATGGATTCTTTTCAACCTTATCAGTTGTCGGACGTTTTGAATGGATGATCGTATATCTTATCGTTTTTCTCATTTTTAAAAGAAAAATACTAGGTGGAATAATAACGATCGGTCTTTTCGGAATCGCACATGTAATTGAACTGATCGGTAAAACTATTCTTGAACAGCCAGGTCCCCCAAGAATGTTTTTAAGAGCCCAATTCGGTGAATTTCCGGGTCTTCATGTTTTTACCGACGCATCATACCCATCGGGACATTCTCTCAGAATTATCTTTCTTGTAATACTTCTAGTTGTTACTCTGTTCCAGGCTAAAAAGTTAAAACTGAAAAAAGAATGGTTACACAAAATCTTCAAACACGAAGCACAGATCCTTCAAAAAGCAGGAACTTTTATTCTTTCAGAAATCATTCCTCTTGGAATTGCCTGTGCGGTGTTAGTTTTAACAATTTTGGTTCTTATTTCACGAGTATCTTTGGGCGAGCATTGGACAACCGATGTTATCGGTGGAGCACTTCTTGGCGCTTCTTTTGCATTTATGTCATTGGTATTCCTCTGAGACCATATCCCTATTGAATCTTTGAATGTTGGCTATATAATGATCTGATGGAAAATAGAATTACGTCAGAAACCTTCGCACTCCCCATAGGTGTAGATGCGCTCGCCTGGTCGTTTGGAGCCATAACCCTGGGGATGATGCGTGACACCAATCCGGATCCCTTACTCGAACAGAGATTCGAAATGGAACGAGATAATCCCCTTTTATACCAAAACATGCTCTACATGAGCGGGATCCGGGAAAAAATGGGCACTGTTGAATTTGATGTGCTCTATGAAACCGGATATGCAACATTCACTGCAGCTGCCGAGTGTCATGCGGTGGATCAAAATAAAAATGGTTATCAATTTACAAGAGACGATATATATATGTCTTTTTCTGATCTGACAGATGAAAGAAAACATCCTGAATGGAAAGATTCGATCACTCGTCTTGGAGTATCATGCGATCCGCTGCATCCATTGAATTTTACACAACTTCTTGAAAAAAGTAGGTCTGACCCAATGACGGTTGAATTAATGCAAGCCGTTGATACCAACTCCACAAGACTTTATAAAAAAATGGTTCGCGAAGAGAATGAAATCAGAAAGATGCTCGAGCATGTTGCTGAACTGAGAATCGATGAGAGAGAAATGAAATCGTATGCGTATGGGATCATGGATGCGTGGCTTATTCACAATGCACATCTTTTTCTGAGACGCGCTCACGGTATGTATAATCCAAAAAATCCTGAGAGATACGAATATTAGAAGCTTGAGGGGCGGAGTTACTTTAGTTTGTCTATCTGCTTGTGCTCGGTTGTTTTCTTGCACTTTGAACAATATTTTTTGAGTACGAGCTTTTCAGGGGTATTTAACTTATTCTTTTCGGTAATATAACCACGGTACTTACACACGCTGCATGCGAGTCCTACAATAATTCGTGTACCTTTTTTTGCCATGAAGATAATTTTACAGTATCAAGGGTGAATTATCAAGACTCTATAGGCTAAATCACCTATGGTCGTACTTCACGCCACCTCGTATACGTCGTCTTGTAGAAGTCTGTAAGTTGGAGAAGAAAATCAGCT
>CAZBEA010000040.1:0-9132 GCA_964490835.1 uncultured Gammaproteobacteria bacterium | reverse complement strand
TCTTGTGAAGCCAAGAACCCCGCGGTGAACAGCAGACTGTCTCCCGGCAGAAAAAACCCAAAAAAGAGTCCCGATTCGGCAAAGATAATTCCAAAAAAAGCAAAATATGCCGTGACTCTTCCGAGCTCAGCAATATTCTGGGGGTCAAATGCGTGCCGAAATGAAAGTAAGGTTTCTATCATTTGTCTAGTATAATACCTTTATGACAACAGTGTTCATTGTACCAACACCGATCGGGAATTTACAAGATATAACAATTCGAGCAATAACTACTCTTTTTGAATCGGATATAATTCTTACGGAAGAAATTATAAGAACTAAGAACTTACTGACTCATCTTCAAAACACCTACCCCCATATCGCACAAGGGAATACCCCTAAAATTATTCAATTCAACGAATTTCTTGAAAATACTCATCTTGAGAAATACACCGCACTACTTGAGCAGGATGTTCGAATTTCTATTACATCCTCTGCAGGAACTCCATTATTCTCCGATCCCGGGTACAGACTTATTCAGTACGCTTTGAAAAAAAATATTCCGGTAATTTCACTTCCCGGGCCAACAGCTGCAATTCCGGCGCTCACTCTTTCGGGCATGCCGATTGACCAGGTATTTTTCTTGGGATTCCTCCCTAAAAAGGTCGGAAAAAAACAAAAAATCATTCAAAACCTAAAGGATATTTCAAACGATATCTTCCGACCAACTCTTGTAATCTACGAATCGCCTCACAGACTGGTCGAAACACTTGAAATAGTTAACAGAATAATGGGAAATGTCGATATATCAATATCACGAGAGTTAACCAAAATCCACGAAGAGAACCTCAGAATACCAATAGAGGAGGCTATCAAAAGGTACACAACTACGTCTCCTAAAGGAGAATTTGTTCTCGTGTTTTCTATCTAAGTGCATCTACCTCTTTGTCTATACCAAGAAGTCTATTATATTTAAAAACTCTCTCACGAAGCGGTGCGCCCGATTTGAGATATTCTGCGCCGACTGCAACAGCAAAATCTACCAGAAATGTATCATCGGTTGTATATCCACGATCGTAGACTGTTAACTTCAGTTTTTTATACCGGGCAATTTCTGCAAAAGCAAGCGACTCGGAAATAGTCCCAATCTGACCCGGTGTGAATGATACAGAATTGGCATACCCACCCTCGATAAGACTCTGAAGTCTCAAGGGGCTTCCACCGACAAGATCATCTGCTGAAATCATTACTTCATCAGACAACGCTTGTGTAAGATCAATCCATGCTTTGGTATCAAGATCCGAGTATGGGTCCTCGATAAAGAGAACCGAATAATCATCAACCAACATTTTATAGAATTCTTTTAATTCTGCCGCATTTATTGGGTTGGGTCGGTCTTGAATACGATATGTTTGACCGTTTACGAGAACATTCGCATTTGCATCGATTCCCAAAAATAAATCCTGAGAGAATTTATATGATGAACTTTCGATAAATTGCTTCATGAGATTTACTGCATCTGCATTCGTGTGGCTCATCGCTGGAAATCCGCCGAGCGGCGCATTCAGAATTATGCTGTTACGTTCATCCAAAAAATCGTGAAGCTTGTGGGTAAGATCGATACCCATCTCGATACTTGAATACAAATCCCGAGACGATGCGGGAAGAAGTAATACACTTTGAAAATCGATACCACCCTTGACCCACTTGCCACCCTCGATGAGGGTAAACATAGGTAACGGAAGTTTGAGAGCCGTTTCTCGGAGGGAGGTGAACTGACGAAGATACAGAAAAAGAGGAATCGAAGAAGCTTTTGCTGCGGCTCTGGCGACAGCTTGTGAAACGGTGAGCATTACATTCGCTCCAAGTACGGATTTATTCTCCGTTCCGTCCAATTCTTTCAGAATAGCATCTACCTTCTGTTGCTCAAAAACCTCAACCCCTTTCAATTTAGGCTGAATGGTATTGGCAACGGCCACAACCGATTTAATCATCCCTTTGCCCTTGTAGCGTGCCGGATCGTTGTCGTAGACATCCTTGTCTTCAAAGGTTCCTTTTGAGTGAGACTGGGCGATAGTTGAGCTTGCCTCGATTCCGTTTTCAAGAACTACCGTCACCTCAAGAACCGGTAATCCGGCAGAATTAAATATCTCTCTTCCGGATAATGCTCTGATCTTAGACACTTTTTCCTTCCTTTATAATTTTCATTTCTGCCTCATGAACTATTCTTCTTGTCGTGTCAATCGCATCAGGTGAAACAGAAACGCTCGTTACCCCCCACTCTACAAGTTTTTTCACGAGTGACGGATACACCGAGGGCGCCTGCCCACAAATTGAAACAGGAATCCGGTGTTCGTTTGCGCTTTTTATGACACGTTCCAAAGCCCACAAAACCGCTTCGTTTTGCTCGTCGTATTCGTGCGCCACCTCGCTGTTATCTCTATCGGTTCCAAGAACCAGCATTGTTAAGTCATTCGAACCGATCGACACACCGTCAATCCCCGCTTCAATGAAATCGTCGATAAGAATAACATTTGAAGGGATCTCCACCATCATGAATAATTTAAAAGTGTGCGAGCGCCTTAATCCTGATTTTGCTACAAGCGTTTTGACTTGTTCCAACTCCTTTACGGTTCGTACAAATGGAATCATGAGGTTTAAGTTGTTCATTCCTTTTTTTTCGCGTACAATCTTTATCGCCTCAAGTTCAAGTTCGAATACTCGTGGATCGGAGATATATCGGTACGCACCCCGAAATCCCAACATCGGATTTGGCTCTTGCGGTTCAAATTCCTTCCCACCTACTAAGTTTCTGTATTCGTTTGTTTTGAAATCTGTCGCTCGATACAAAATCGGCCTCGGGTAGAACGCCTTACAGAATGTTTCAAGTCCTTCAACCATCTTCTCTATAAATATCTTTTGTTTTTTCTCCTGTATCAATTTTTTGGGATGCACACCAATTTCTGCGATCATGAATTCCGCACGCAACAAACCTATTCCCTCTACTTCTCTTTGCGCCACTTTTGCGGCGAGTTCCGGTTCGGCAAGATTCACATAAATTTTGGTCGCGGTTTTAAAATGAGATGCCTCTTCTTTTTTCTCGTGAATCAATACGCTTCCTTCATAAATTTCCCCCTTCGTGCCGTCTACTGTTATAACCATCCCGTCTTTTAGTTTTTTTGTCACTTGTGGAATTCCGACAATTGCCGGAATTCCAAACTCTCTTGAAACAATTGCGGCGTGCGATGTCCTTCCACCATTTTCGGTCAATATCGCAGCAGATTTCTTCATAGCAGGAACATAATCGGGGTTCGTATAAAGAGCAACGAGAATATCTCCTGTTTCAATTTTGCCTATGTCTTTTGGTGAATTGAGTACTTTGACACGACCTATTCCCACACCAGGTGAGGCTGGATCACCGACGAGAATCGGCTCTCCCTTTTTAATCGATCCGTGAGAACGCGAAATAGCCTCAGAGAATTCGGCGTGTTCTTGAGCAATTTGTTCATTTTTCTTGCCTATAGTCGTAATAGGCCGAGTTTGGACGATGTACAATTCACCCTTCTCTTTTGCCCACTCTATGTCTTGAGGAAAATAGTAATGCTTTTCGAGATCGATACCTATTTTTGCAAGTTTTTCGACATCGTCATCGGAAATTTTTTGCTTGTTACGGGAAAGAAGTGGAACTTTTAATTCTTTATTCCCTGCTCCCTTTTTCGTAAGCAACACATCCTGACGAACTACTTTTTTTTCAATAATTCGTCCTGTATCTTTTCCGACTTCGAAATGATCGGGTGTAATTCTTCCCTGGACGATGTATTCCCCCAATCCAAAAATCGCCTCGATTATTATTTTTTTCTTATCTCCGGTAACAGGGTCGAGTGTAAACATAATTCCTGACGAGTCAGATTCGACCATCTTCTGAACCACAACTGCAATTCCTGTCTTCAAATGAGAAATTTTATTTTCTTCACGGTAATACACAGACCTTGCTTCAAATAATGATGCCCACGCGAGTCTCACCGATCCCAAGACCGAAGATTCGCCTTGAATATTTAAGAACGTTTCGTTTTGACCTGCAAACGAAGCTTCTTTTGAGTCCTCCGATGTAGCAGACGATCGGACCGCTACCAGCGCATCTTTTTTACCTGAAATTTTTTTATACTCATCAAAAATCGACTGTACGATTTCTTCGGGAATCGGCGCAGATGATATCAGTTTTCTGATGTGAGAAGAGACCTGGTTGAGCGAATCGGTATTGTCTTTATTGAGAGTAGCAAGAAGATGTTTTATTTTGACATCAAGTCCGTTCACTTTTAGGAAATAAAAATAGGCATGAGCGGTAACCGCAAATCCTCCCGGCACAGGAAAACCCGCCTGAATCATTTCGCCTAAGTTTGCATTTTTACCACCAACATATGGAGTATCATCCTTATCCAGATGCTTCAACTCCACAACAAAATCTTGTGGTCCAACCATATATCTATTATTGGGGAAACTGAAACCAAATTGCAAGAAGGGAGAAGTTAGTCGAGAAGCTTTTTAAATTTTTCGACCAATTCAACGGGTGTTGGGTCATTGCCGTACGCGAGCGCCAAATAATACGAAGTAAATCCACCGACCAGTAAAGAAGAGAACATTTTATAGAAAATATCACCTTCAAGATAGTCAATAATCTCTGATGTAGTTCCGTATTCATTCAAAATCTGAGCTGTCACTTCAAACCTTTTATAGTTTCGCGGATGATCTTGCGGGTCTCTGAGCATAACGGCTATGAATTTTCCCTGCGGTGTAACAAATCCATTTGCTTCGTTATGATTAAGCTCAGGAAAGAAATTCCAAAAAGCCGGAGTTTTTCCGTTTTCATTGATCATTATTTTCCAAATCATAGCGACAGGTTTGAATTTGGTTGATGTGTAAATGACGGGAGTTTTTCCTTTAATTTTCTCTGCTAATTCTTTCCCCTTCTCTTCAAATTGTGTTATATTTTCCCTTAATTTTTCGGCAGTCTCAAGGATTGTATCCTTTGTATCGGGAATAAGTCCTTGGTTGATAAGCGTCTGGATGACTGCTCCGAAGAAATATCCGGTTCCGAGTCTTGGCTGAAAGTTTTCAAATGGAACAGGCATCTTTATATGGGGAACGTTATTCTCATGACACATTTGTTCGATTTTTCCACCGCTTGAAAGTCCTACGCATTTAAGATTGTGCTTCAACGCCTCTTCAAATGATTCAATCGTCTCTTCGGTATTTCCTGAGTATGAAGAAATAAAATTAAGGCAGTTATTGAATGCTTCATGAGGAAGTGAATAGTAACGGTTCTGATATACTTCCAATCTTTTGGCATTGGGATTTTTCTTAAAAAGATCGCTGAGATATATTCGTAACAAATTTCCTGGAAGTGCTGAACCACCCATACCAGAAATCTCTATAGACCTAAAATCCCCATCAATATGAATATCGCGCGCAATATCAAACCCGACGGCAAATTGGCCTGGGCTATCGAGCAACATTTGTCTAAAATTGGATGGATCGGCTGGATTCATTTAAGCAACAGTATTCATTATAATTTCCTTTATTTTCAAAAACAACTCCCCTTTTGAAGCCAAAATTACACTGTGTCCGTCAACTTCGAATTTCTCAACATCGAATCCGGCTTCTTTGAACAAAATAATCCGGGGCGCCTGATCCCAAATTTTTGTCGTGGGATTTACTACAACAAACGCATGTATACCTCCCGTTACCAAATATACCGATAACTGACCCGCTATGACACGGGTCCGATACGAGACACGCGCAAGATTCTTAAAAACTTCAGACTTCCATTCGACCAATTCATTTCCTCCAAAGTCTATTTCAATAGTCGAGTTCGTGATATCAGGTTCATTTCCCGCCCGGACTTTAATTCCGTTAAAAAATGCACCGTTCCCAAAGCTCGCTGCAAAAAGGTGATCGGATACCGGATCGTAGATCACGGCTAGAATAGGGTTTTCTTCGTGTATCAGACAAATTTGTACATAAAACAACGGCATTCTATGTGCATAGTTTTTTGTACCATCAATTGGATCAACTACCCAGGTATAACTTGTTGTTTTGCTTCCTCCGAATTCCTCGCCTAAAAATGCCGCAGTCTCCACCAAGCCGTTCAATTCAGCTTTAATTTGTTCTTCAAGCTTCTTATCAACTTCAGTGACAACATCTCCTGAGGTACCCTTTTGGACCGCTTCAACAGTTGCCCAATTTTCAAAAGCAAATTTTCCGGCATTTCGCGCTACGATTTCGACTTTCTTTTGGAGAGATAAGAGTTTGTCTGAAGTTAGCATTTAGAATACGTCGACTTTGACAGTGGACAAAATTCCTTCAAAAATTGATGCAATATCTTTTTCCAATACCTGTGCCTCGCTCATAATTTCTTCTTTGGTTTTTTCCTGAATTTTCCCTTTTACATTTGTATAATACTTCATCTTGGGCTCGGTTCCAGAAGGTCTTGCATGAATTGCCGTGCGCTCATCATCCGTAAAGAAGAAAGATAACATATCACCCCTGTCCCAGTCACGAGTCTCGATGAGCTCACCGGTCTGACCGTCTCTAACTTCACCATTTGATCTATCCAAAACCTTCAGAACCTTCCGTCCGCCGATTTCCTTCGGCAGGTTCTCTCTAAGTTTTCTCATCGCCAAATTCATCTGATCGAACGCCCCAAACCCTTCAATTTCTTTATAAAAAAGACGCTCAGCGTAATACCCACATTTCTGGTATATCTCCTCAAGCAAATCGGTCGGAGTTATGCCCTTTTCCTTGCAATACGCTGCCATCTCGGCTGCAACGACGGCAGGTGTTTCTGCTCCTTTGTCTCGATATGCTGTTCCAAAAAGGTATCCGACACTCTCCTCGGCTGCGAAAATAAAATTCTTCTCGCTCGGCAAATGTTCAATTCTGTCTCCAATGAATTTAAAACCTACCAAAAGATCACCAATGACCTCTATTCCAAAACTTTCCGCCACGTCACGAAAGAGCTCTGTTGTAACAGAAGTCTTTATCATAACGGGATTTTGTGGCATTTTGCCATTCTTTTGAAGCGTATCCGCAATAAAATACGCCATAAGCACTGCCCCTCTATTTCCATCGAGACTCTTCCAATTCCCCTCCTTATCCGGGATCGCCATCCCAAGCCTGTCAGCATCGGGGTCGGAAACTAAAATAATATCAGCCTTCACGCTTTTGGCGCGTTCGATTGCCTTGTCGTAAACAACAGGAAATTCAGGGTTCGGAAAATTTCCGGTAACGTTAGGAAAGTCTCCATCAAGACTCATCTGCTCGTCAACTAAAACTATATCCTCAAATCCTAATTCTTTGAGAACCGGTAGAACGGATTGCGACCCGACACCATGAAGAGGAGAAAATACAATTTTTACATTTCTCCCGCCATAAATTGAGGCGGTTTTTGCTGATTCTGCAAATGCTTTATCGACGTCTTTTGAAATATACCTCACCACGCCCTTCTCCAAAGCTTCCTCAAAAGTCATCTTCTTAATTTCTCCTACCGTATTGAATTGCTCCTCGATTTGAAGACCAACTTCGGGTAAAACCTGAACTCCATGTTCATCATAAACCTTGTACCCGTTGAACTTCGGTGGATTGTGACTTGCCGTTAGAACTATTCCCCCGGCGCACCCTAAATGCCTAACGGTAAATGAAAGCTGAGGTGTGGCTTTGTAATAATCATAGATATGAACAGGGATTCCGTTGGCTGCCAAAACACGCGCAGTCTCCTTCATGAATTGCTCGGAATTATGACGAGAATCATACGCTATTGCGATACCGTTCTGGGCGATTTCAGATTTATATTTCAAAATATATTGTGCGTATGCTTGTGATGCCCAACGAATCATATAATTATTCATCCGGTTAGTCCCGATATCCATAACGCCACGTATCCCCCCGGTTCCGAATATCAGAACCCGATAGAACGCGTCCATTAGAAAATCCCAGTCCTGATTTTGAATTTTTTGTGTGAGAGGTTCTACAAATTCCGAAAATTCTTCGTTGCTCAGCCACTTTACTATTTCGTCGTATGCTTTTTGGTTAAGTTTTTTCGAGGATAGGGCTGTGTCTAACAGATTTTGAATTGATGTATCCATGACGTAGAACGATTCAGTTTAATCCCGTTGATAGCAAGATGTCAAGTCGGTATCTGACAGAAATAACAGTATTGCTTGTTTTGATATCCTTTTCAATTGTAAAAAGCTCTTTGTAAAACTTAAATAATTTCTGATAGGTCCATTTTTTTGACTGCTGAAGGATCCGTGCCTGTTGGAAGGGAGAAATTCCCAGAAATGTCGGAACGGACTCGGACTCAACGAGCGCAAGCATTTGCCATACCCTTTTTACTACTGAATAAAAAATCATCTGTTCGTCAACCGAATCAGGAATATTTGAATAATACTGCAACACTTTTTGTGGATTACCGGGAAAAAGTGAATCAAGAAACAGAAAGAAAAATTTAGGAAGCATAAAACCCTCAGCGTTTGTTTTTATACCCGCAAATACAGTCGATCTTGGTGATGTGCTTTTAATCAAAATAAGGTCGCACATCTGATCCTCAATCTCTTTTATATACTTTGCAATTTCAGCTTCCGACTTTGAGTTAATTTTATCTGCATTTTCAAGAATTACCAATTTTTTTTCGGCAAAAAGTCCGTCGGAAACGATCCCGTTAATGATCGTCTCTGTTGATTCCCTACGGCAATCAATCCTTTTGACGGTATCGTAATTTTTCTCGATTTCCTGCAATCGGGAAAAAAGAGCCGGAATATTATCACCAAACAAAACCCTAATCATAATTTATTGTAAAGCTCATATAACTTTTTTACTTCTTTATTGATGCTTTTTTTACCATACTGGTGAGGTCGCAAATTCCCGGAGAATGTTTTGGGAATATGCATTAGCTCGTGAATTAAAACTTTAATCTTCTCTTCTTCGGATAATTTATCGTAATGTCGTGAAATGATCTCAATGACATACACCGGCTCCATACCAAGCGCCATTTGGAAAATTCTCGGAAAGGCCCATGTCCTGGCATATGCGCGCGTTTTTGAGTCAAAGGCTCGCATGCAAAAAATATTGTTCTTTCGTATATGAGAAAAGCTCAGT
>CAZBEA010000039.1:0-9417 GCA_964490835.1 uncultured Gammaproteobacteria bacterium | reverse complement strand
TCGCCAAAAACCCATAAAAACCACATATTGGAAAAAATATGGAAAAACCCTCCATGAAGGAACTGTGACGTAATAAACGGGAGAAGTGTCGTCGGATCGAGAAAATTTATATGCGAAGGTATTAGTGCATATTTTTCGACGATTGAGTCGCTACCCATAATTACCATTTGACCGAAAACAATCACGTTTGCAAGAATTAATGCCAGTGTGATGAATGGAAATTTATGTGATCGTACCGAATCGGAAATTGGAAACATAGATTTAAGAAAGAGTTCGTGCGCGGGCGAAGGGAGTCGAACCCCCAACCAACTCCTTAGAACGAAGCTGCTCTATCCATTGAGCTACGCCCGCATCATGATACATAATTATAAATTATAAGACGTCAAAAAACAAAAAGAGGAGTGTATATTTATAAAAGTCGCTCAAGTGCTACCATATATGATGCGTCGATAAGGGAAATAGTATCTTTTTGGGATCTGTTCCAGATAGATTCAAAGGCAGTATTTAAAATTGTACCCAGTTCATCCCATGCGTAGTCAGACGAGTACGTAGTTTTTTCTTTATTCTGTTTCCATTCGAGGTATGATGCGCTCACCCCCCCGGAATTGGCTAGAATATCAGGAATTATGGTTACGCCTTTTTCCGTTAGATAAGACCTTGCCTCGGCAGAAATCGGGCCATTTGCCATCTCAACGATTATTTTGGCTTTAATCTTGGACATGTTCATTTGGTTGATTGAATTTTCAAGTGCCGCCGGAACCAGAATGTCCACATCAAGTTCGAGTAATTCTTCGTTTGAGATTGGTTTGCCTTTTGATATGTCGCATACGCCTCCCACGCAGTAACACCCTGCAAGATAGCCCTTTTCTCTCTTACACGAATCGACAAGATTGATATCAAGTGATTCCTTGTGCGACAAGATGGCGCCTTTTGAATCAGAAAGCGCGCGTATAACAAGACCGTGTTTTTCGGCTGCTTTTGCAAAATGGAGTCCTACATTTCCAAATCCTTGTATCGCAATAGTCATTTCTTTTGGATCTTTTTTTAATTTTTTGAGTAATTCAAGAAGGATCATCATTCCACCTTTTCCGGTTGCTTCATCGCGTATTGAAAGTCCACCATTTTCAACCGGCTTGCCGGTGAAGGTGGCTATCAATGTTTCATCGAATTCCCCACGTTCTTTTGCAATTTTGATGTATTCATCAATCATCCAGTTCATAATTTTAGGGTTAGAGTTTACATCCGGTGCCGGAACATCTACTTCGGGGGAGAAAACGTCATACATTCTTAGAACATACCCTCGCGAAAGCCGCTCAAGTTCTCCTTCAGAGAGATGTTTTGGGTCAATTACTATTCCGCCTTTTCCTCCACCGAACGGAATATTTGCCACCGCACATTTCATGCTCATCCAGAGAGAAAGCGCCTCGACTTCATCAATGCTTACTGCCTCGTGAATCCTGATTCCTCCCTTATATGGACCGCGTTTGCTGTTGTGCTGTGATCGAAAAGCGGGAACATTAACAGTCTTTCCACGATCATTGCGAAGTGGGATTGTGGCCGACACGACTCGTTCAGGATCAAGAAATAGGGAGATTTGTTCTTTTGTGAATTCTGAGCCTTCGGCAATTTGGAGAATTTGTTGTTTGGCGGATTCAAAAAGAGACATAAAAATTGACCTAACGTGACATTATAAACCCAAAAACGACACGGACTCAAGTATCTAAAATATGTATAATCCTAAGCATGAGATTTGTGAGAATTGGTATTATTTTGTTTTTTATTGCTTCCTGCGTCTACCTTCTCAAACCGCTTCTGATCGGATACTACCCTGACTTTTCTATGCACTACTACGGTACGAAGTCTTTTTTGAGTCATGCATCGCCGTATGAGGGGGGGGAGCATTTTTTTATCCCGCATGTTTATCCGCCGTTCACAAGTCTTTTCTTTATTCCGTTAATGCCATTTTCCTATGATACGGCTGAGGTTCTTTGGGTTGGAGTCTCAATCGCGATGTATGTGGCCTCAATTCTTCTTTTGTTCGCTCTTTTTAACAGAAGAATTACGGGAAATACCGAATTGTTCTTCTTTGCTCTGATCAATTTTACGTTCTTTCCACTCAAGTTTACATTTGGCATGGGGCAAGTTAACACCTTCGTTCTTCTTTGTATATCACTTTTCCTGTACTTCACCGCCAAAAAGCAAAATTCAATCATTGCAGGCAATGTCTTGGCTTTTTCAATTGCGATGAAATTGTTTCCTTTACTTTTGCTTCCATATCTCTTTTTTATTAAAAAATGGAATGTTGTTCTGTGGTCGCTTGTGACGTTTGCCTTTGTCATTTTTCTTTCAGTTCTGTTTTTCGGGTCGGAGATACATAGATATTTTATTATTGAGGTCTTGCCATCTCTTACAGGAGGCTGGAAGGACTATTATTACAACCAGTCAATATCAGGGTTTGTATCTGTTATGACTCAAGATAACGACTTGAGGCAACTTTTTTATATACTTTTGATCGGATTAGTATTCGTTCCTGCAATTTTCGTGATTATGATGAGGAAGAAGAATGTCCTATACTGCATTTCACTGATCTTAATTGTCAGTCTTCTTACGAATAAATTTAGTTGGCAGCATCATTATGTATTGCTCATCCCGTCTCTTTTTATTCTCACCTTCTCTGAAAAGGGGAGGGCGATAAGAATTTTGATAGGCATTGCATACGCCCTAATGGCGCTAAATCTCAAACATCCTTTGAATTTCAATCCACTCCTCCAATTTCATGTCTTATATGGAGCGTTATTGTTGTATTTGGTGGGTATTTATAGACTTTTTCTTTGGAGACAGAAATAAATATGAGCGGGCGAAGAGACTCGAACTCTCGACGTTCAGATTGGAAATCTGACATTCTACCACTGAATTACACCCGCACTAATCGTAGATTATACTAAAATTATGAAGTTTTTTGTAGTCTTCCTATTGAAATTAATCCCTGTGTAGCCTCGATTGTTGCGCCCCCATCGGTTCGGTCAATTATCTTTCCCGGCTCCTGAGTTGGACCAAGTTGAACGGAAGGTTTTCCAAGTTTGTATTCGACCCCCTCAATCAAAGCTTTTGCGCCGGGGCCTCCGGCATTAACTTTTCGGTTAATTAAGTCAGCTGTCATTGTTTCAAATTCAACCCTTAATTCCTCATCTGTAAGTGGTTCAAAGTACGTTCTTTTTGAGAGATCTTGCGGTTTTAGCGGAAGCGGTGTTCCGTTCCTCCTGAATTCATCGATTGCTATGGCTATTTTATCGACACTGTCGCTTGCGAATCGAACAAATTGTTCCAAGTACTGGTAATACAAAGCGCCTTGGGATTTATCCCCGGGATTTGGGAATGTGCGCTGGTCTACGATGTCTCCGCCGTCAATCATTTCATTCATCATAAAGACCGTTATTCCGATATCGTTTCCGTCTAAAATATCTCTATTCATCGCGTCTCTTCCCGCATTCAACGGAAGCATCGAAAAGTGGGTGTTTGCAGAGCCAAATTTTGGAAGTGCGATAGTTTCGTCGGACATAGTCGGCTGAAGATAAAATCCGATTGCAATATCGGCATCCATTTCGCGGATTTTCTGATTGGCGGCCTCATATTTTTCTTGACTAAAGTTTCTATTGCTCATGTTGATATCACCAAGGTTTACAATTGGAATTTCTGCATCGAGCGCTTTTTGCCTAAGAGGGTCGTTTTTGCCGTCTTTATCTTTTTTAACCGTTGCGATAACACCTACCACATCGTGGCCTGTTGCAGTCAAAGAGTCAAATAACAGTGCGGCACCTTCTTGTTGTCCGTTAATGATGACGCGAATACCGGGGATATTGCGTTCCGGTGATTGAGGGGCATCAGGAGATGTCGGGTGGATAGATGCACGTTCTACAGTAGACATTTTATGAGATTATAGTATCACAAGTATCATAAATGCAAGGATTTTTAAACATTACTTTTTCGGTTTTAGTTCCACCTTCCAAAAAAGAAAAAGGCCAACAGCAAGAAGTGATGCCGACGTAAGAAACGGAGTCGCAGGGTGGAAGTTTGTGAACTGAAAACCGAACAAAATTGGGCCAATAATCCGTCCGAGGCTTTCAAACGACGAGGCAATTCCCATCGTAATTCCTTGCCCGTCTTTCACTCTTTTTGAAAGGATAGTTGTGATGCCGGGGCGAATCGTCGCGCTCCCAAAAACGGTAAGCGCAAAAAACGGAAGAAAAATAAGAGTCACGGGTGCAAAGGAGATCGAGACAAGACCGACGATAAGAAAAATTAAACCCAAAAAAACAGGCTTGAGATCGAGCAATTTCTTCGACATTGCCGGAAAAGCAACCCATTGTGTAACTGCAGCAACGAGACCGACCCCCGAGTAAAGCAGTCCATTCTGAACATCACCGAATCCGTATTTTAGATGAGTATAAAATGGAATGACGAACGAGTAATTTGATACATAGAGTGCCCAAAGGAACGCGAGAAAAAAGATAACACCCATTTCACCCTTTAAGCCATGAATGAGTGTAGAAATGTGAAGTATTTGTTTTTTTCTTTCACTTTTTTGCTCCCTTTTACTCAGTGATTCAGGTAGAAAGAGAAAAATGAGAATTGCGTTCAGGAGCGTTATAATTGAGGCTGCGTAAAAAGGAAACTCGAGGTGTCCATTCCCAAGCAATCCACCAATCGCGGGACTAATCATAAATCCGAGTGCAAACATTGCGGTTACTTTTGAGATGTATTTGCCCCGTTCGGATTTTGAAGTAATGTCGGAAACGTACGCCAGTGCGATAGGTAAAACTGCAGGTCCGCCGAATCCAAAGAATAACATTCCGAGAATAAATACCCATAACACATCGGCAACACCGATAAGAAATACTCCAATCGAGGACATCAAAAGCATAAAAATGAGCGGATTTTTGCGCCCATGAACATCTGAATAGTTACCAAGAATCGGGGCTACAAAAAACTGCAGTAGGGCCGATACTGAGGCTACAATGCCAAGAATTTCAGGACTAGTTCGAAGATGTGAAGCAAGTGTCGGAAAAAGCGGTGCCACCATCCCGGAACCCAAAACGTTTATAAATGCAGCACAATAAATCCAAAAGAATGCTTTTTTCATATGAAATACAAAGTTTGGTGGTATTACCTTTGAAACGGGTCGGGGATAAAGGACTCGAACCTTCGGCCTCACGGTCCCAAACCGCGCGCTCTACCAACTGAGCTAATCCCCGAACGTTTTATTTTAACTCAGAGACACGCAAAAAAACAATATAGGGTTTAGTTAACCGCTGCGGCAGTAACTACCTTTTCTTGGAAGTTTGTGAAGATCTCAACACATGTATTTCCCTGACATCGAACGCAACTATACTGGTAATTGCCGAGTAGCGCACTGTTGTGAATCGGTGAATTTTTCCACCAATTCAAAGCTTTTTGTTCGGTAAATTCGTAAATAATATTTTCAGTAGCCCAGTACGAAAGCTCTAGCTCCTTGAATCCTTTGTGCATCCAAGAATTTCCCAAAATTTCCTCATACAGTTGTGGAGCTCTGTTTTGTGCGATAGAACAAATTCGTTCGTCTTCAATAAAGGGTGTTAGATTATACTGGGTTCGGTATTCATTTACGAGTGAAAAAAGGATTGAGGAGTCAAGCTCTTTTTTGTATTCGGGAGACTCTGGAATTGTGTTTTGTGGTTGTGTAGGGCTTGGTGTTGTTGGAGTTGTGTAGGTCTGGGAGGGTGTTTGTGATTTTTTTTCCTGTTTTGGGGTTTGGGTGGGTGTTACGGTTGGACGTTTATAAAATTGCTTGGGATTGCAAGCATTATTGCTTCCCGTACAGTAGTGAGAGTTGTTTGCGATCCAAGGATTGGTAACCGCTTCAACCTCAATATTTAGTTGTTGGGCAAACGCAGATGCCGGAAAGGCAACTGTGGACAGTGCGCAGGCGATAACAAACCCTGCAATTTTGGATGAAAATTTCATCACAAGTGTGGGATTATACAGTTTTTCTCAGAAATGTCAAATTTACGTCAGTATTTTGTCATTTTTGGGGCAGTTTAGAATAAGTTCATTAGAATACTGCAGATCCAAGGGGTATGCTTTGGTTTTTGGTGTGGACCCGAAGAGACTTGAACTCTCAACCTCTTCCATGCCATGGAAGCGCTCTAGCCAATTGAGCTACAGGCCCCTCGTAGCAATGCTTCTCGGGGTGAACCCTTGAGGGCTCATCTTGCTTGAATTACCATAAAATTATACATTTGGAATAGCCGTAAGACAAGTATACGATAGAAATTTAGGGGTATTTAAAATAAATATACCCCATTTGACCGGGGTATATTTAGGCAGCCCAAAACTAAGAATGAGTATAACCGTATTAAGTGAGATAAGAAATAGGATCAAATGGCTCAGACTCGCTCATGATACAATATCGGTGAAATGTCCTCGTATATTCCACTTGCCGAACGATTAAGACCTAAAAATATTTCAGATGTAGTGGGTCAAGAACATTTGGTAGGATCCCAAGGTCCGATACGAAAAATGGTCGAGACCGGAAAAGTTCAGTCTATGATTCTGTGGGGACCCCCCGGAACGGGCAAAACGACTCTTGCACACACGATATCCAATTCTATTGACTCGGAGTTTGTTTTTTTCTCGGCAGTTACAAGCGGGGTTGAAGATGTGCGAAAAATTGTAAAGCAAGCGGCAATTACAAAAGAAAGCAGTGACCGCCAAACGGTTCTTTTTGTCGATGAAATTCACAGATTTAATAAATCCCAACAAGACGCATTTTTACCCTACGTAGAAAATGGAACTATTATTTTAATTGGCGCAACAACAGAAAATCCCGGTTTCAGAGTTAACGCTCCTCTTATTTCGCGCGCTCAAGTATACGTGCTACACTCGCTTTCGGAGCAGGATTTGTCAAAAATTTTAAATAAGGCCACAAAGCTACTAAAAATTATCATCGAAAAGGATGCTCAACTGCATTTGATACAGAGCGCAAACGGCGACGCACGAACGCTAATTAATTCCGTCGAGCTTGCAGCGCAACTTGGTAAAAGAGTTACGCTCGAAGAAGCAGAGACAGCAGTTCAGAGAAAAGCAATTTTTTACGATAAGAAGGGTGATTATCACTACGATACGATTTCAGCGTTTATTAAATCGATGCGTGGCGGGGATCCCGATGCGACGCTTCATTATCTTGCTCGCATGATAAAGGCCGGTGAAGATCCCATCTTTATAGCACGAAGAATGGTGATTTTCGCATCGGAAGATATCGGGAACGCACAACCTACAGCGCTGGTACTCGCAACGAGCAGTATGCAGGCGATCCATATGATAGGAATGCCCGAGGCAACGCTCATACTTGCCCAAACCGCAACCTATCTTGCAACTGCTAAAAAATCTATCGCCTCAACCAACGCAATATATGAAGCTCTTTCCGATATTGACCGCATTCGTCTCGATCCAATTCCGCTCCACCTTCGAAATCCTTCTAATAAAGTGATGAAAAAACTAGGATATGGTGAAGGTCATATTCGCTACGGCTGGAAAGAGGAAAAAGAAGGCAAAAAAGTAGACCAGGAATATATGCCCAAAAACTTACGTGGTAAAAAATATTATAAAAAGGATTGGGAGTAAATATGGATGGACAAAAACCTGAAGAACTTTCCGGAGAGTACGAGAAGATTGAGATTGCCTCAAGAGTAATTCGACTTTATAAAAGGCAAATTGACCCTGAATGGACGGAACAAGCGAATGTTGAACTGGAAAATGAATGGGAGAGTCTTGTTAGTGCATATCCAAATTATCAAGTTCCTCTCGGAGTACTCCATCAAAGGCTTGATCGATCTCATCAGGCAAGTGTTTTATTCCCTGAAATGAGACCAGTGATGGAACAGCTGGTCAAAAACGAAGGAATAACATCGGATCCCGTCACAATGTCTTTCATTTCTGACGTTTCACTCGCCAATATCACAGCAGCGAGGGGAGAATTTGATGCTCCCATCCTATGGATGGTGGCAGAGGCTATACGAGTAAGTGATCACTTAAAACAAACAACATGGGGAAGGATTACTTTTCAACACGCGATGCTGCACGTATTTAACGGGAATTTAACAGATTCCGAAGCATTATTCAGAGTGCCAAATTCTTCCGACCAACTATAAAATGATAGTATTAAATACATGACTGGTAGAACACATGATCTTGCCGCCTTCACTGCGTTGATTGGTGTAACAATTCTCAATCCTCCCGAGACACTTAGTCTTGCGACCGGTATTGTTGCTCTCGGTGCGAACATGTTGGGCGCTCTTGCTCCCGATATCGACCAGACGAGCGCAGAATTCTGGAATAAAATTCGGTTTGGAAGACTTCTTTCGCGCTATATCGCACCGCTTTTTGGCAAACATCGGTACCTTTCGCATTCCATTGTTGGAATTGTGTTGTTTGGGATTCTGGTAAAACTATTGTTGAATGCGCTTGTCGGAATTCTCATCGTCGATATGAATATAGTGTGGTGGAGCTTTATGATTGGCTTTTTATCGCATTTGATCACAGATTCTTTGACAAGAGACGGCGTGCCGTGGTTTTTTCCGCTACCATTCAAGATCGGATTTCCTCCGTTCCGATTTCTGAGATTCAAAACAGGTGGATTTATCGAAAAAGCAATAATTTTTCCGGGTTTTGCAATTTTAGCGGGTTGGCTTGTCTGGGAGAATTACGGATTGGTTCGCACACTTCTTTCAAATCTCAAGTAATTTATTGATTTTGAGTCATACTTGCTACATAATACAAAAGACACGCCCGGCCGGGTGGTGGAATGGTAGACACCCAGGACTTAAAATCCTGTGGCAGCAATGCCGTGCGGGTTCGAGTCCCGCCCCGGCCACTTCGTCACTTCTCTCCTCAACGCGATCAACCTCTTAGTCTAAAGCGTCAACCTATGAATGTTTGGGTGGGATTTTTCCAAGTTTTCGTATCGAGTAATCGAGAAGTGTTTTCATTTCACCTCTTCGATCCTGGCTGTTGAGAATAACCGCGATAATTGTTACGCCGTCTTTTTCATAATAGGTCACAAGGCACATTCCAGCTTCCCATGTGAAACCTGTCTTGATACCTCTGACTCCAGGATACGATGTGAGTAAGTTGGTGTCGTTTTTTAATATATAGTTTTTATGATCTTTTGTTTCGGGAATTTCGTGCTCGTATGTACCGACGATTTTGGCAAACCGGGGGTTTTTCATCGCATACCGCGAAAGTATTAAAAGGTCTATTACGGTAGAGTACTGCTCTCCGTCTCCCTCAAGCCCCGAGGGGTTGGTAAAACGCGTGTTATTCAGTCCAAGATCTTCTGCTTTCTTATTCATTTGATACACAAATCCGTCACGGCCAAACTTG
>CAZBEA010000038.1:3947-9700 GCA_964490835.1 uncultured Gammaproteobacteria bacterium | reverse complement strand
GAGGATAAAAATCTTTAGGAGTTCCACCTGCCCCATAGGACCAAATTATCTCATTTCTAAAGTTGTCTAGACCAAAAATTTCATCCAAAACAAGTCTGATATAACTACTTAATCTATAATCACAATGGATATACATGCTTCCATCTTCTGTCAATAAATCCCTCATTAACATTAATCGTTCATAGATCATAGCTATGAAACTGTCAGCACCTTTACCCCACGTATCTCGATATGCTAATTCTTCAAGTACAGAAGGCTCTTTGGTGAATTGCTCGTCACCTATTTCTACATCCATAGAAAAGTCTGCACCTACGTCAAATGGAGGATCGATGTATATTAATTTAATTCCACCATTTGCATCAATTTCTTCTCTAAGCGGACCGTTTTTGAGACTTGAAAGAATCAGCTTATTATCTCCCCAGATAAGCTTATTTGTCCAACCTTTAATCTGTCTACCACGTTGATCGAAATCAAATAGAGCAAGTTGAGCTTTTGTATCTTCTGCTTTTTCAGCTCTTGGCTCATCAACTTGTTCTATTGTTTGAAAAGGCAGGACAGTATTTGTAACCTCGTTAGTTTTTCCATTCCACACCAATTCCACTTCACGCTTATCTTCAAATAGCTTGAATCGGTACTCATCAGGAAGTGGCTTTCCTGCTTCTAACAGTTTAATAATATCTCTAATTTCGTTAGGATTTAGTGCCATATTTATAGCAATTCGTTAATGCTTATTCTATCACAATTTGTAAGAATGTGGGATATAGTTTGATATATTTTAGTTAATGAGTTTTTAGTAGTCCGTTCTTTCTCTTATCCTTCCATCAACGCCGTGGATGAATACGGCTGTCCCTTGATTTTGGGCAACGGATTTAGCGAATTTAGAGGCTTCGGCTTGGGTAGAAAAAGACTGCGTAATTCTATTAGATCCTGCCTTTTTAACTATCCATTCGTTGCCATGCGGTAGTACATGATGATTGTTCAGTCCTTTCTTCACAGCGTTTTTATACGCTTTGACTTCAGGATTATTTTGGTTGGTTTTGTAAAGTGTTTTATTCATCTTGGGATTTTAAATTCTGTTTATGTATGAGATTATATCATCTTCAGTCTTTTGGATTTCGATTAGGTACTTAATAAGACTTTCTTTATTTTCAAAGTTAATTTTTGCAAATTGAAGCAAATCATCAGAAGTGTAACTGCTCTCGATTATATTAATGTTAATATCCGGGTATTCAGTTGCAATCCACAAGAGTACACCTCTTGATCCGCTATGGGTCTTATAAAAATGAGCGTCACTGAACTTTCTGTCTCTATTAAGAAATGCAATGAATGCTCTTTTTAAGTCATCTGGTATAACTGCATAAATGATCGGCATTTTTTTGTTCTTAAGAATGTTTCGTATTTTAATTTTGGCCCCCACTTTGGTATATAAGGTTCCGTCAAAAATTATATAATTTTTACTTTTGAGATGAGAAGAGATGAATTCACTTTTTCCAGAAGCAGACCCGCCAGACATCAATATTACTTGTGAATAAAGAGATGAGCGAAGCGTATTTTCAAAAAGAGCGTCTGCTTTTCTAGAAGATTCTCTTTGAAATTCTTCAGCCTTGCTGGGAGAGTAATTTGGTAGATCCTTTTTAATCTCGTCGGAAGAAATAATAAAGGCCATATAATAATTTTAACATACTGTGAGTTGTATGGGATATAGTTTGATATATTTTTGAAAATAATTTAAGACGTTATTTCTTCGCTGATTGTTTTCTTGCAATGAAGATGAGACCAATTGTTATTGGTATCGATAGTATTAACACGAGCCATTCGCCTGTGATGTTGGGTTCGTTGCCGGTTGTGATGTCATCGAGCGCGGCATAATCCAAGAGTAAAAGAACGATAATGCCGAAGATATAAGTGCCCCTGGATTTTAAGACCCGTTTCATATCAATTCCGAACAAGTGGGTAATTTTTGATGCGCCACGCAAGCAGTCCGCTCGTCATGCTATACACATTTTTGTACCCCATTTTTAGCATCTGTGCGACAGCACTTGCACTTCGTGATCCGCTCAGACAGTATACATAAATGGATGCATTTTTATCGGGAATTTCATTCTCGAGATTTTGTATAAGTTCCTGAAGTGGGATGTGAATACTTTTTTCTATGTGTTCTCTTGAATATTCTTGAGGTGTTCTGACATCAAGTAACAGTATGTCTTTTTTGTCCTTTATATCGGCGTATACCTTCTCAGCATCCACCTCTGGAACATCGGGTATTTTTATTCCAAACATGCACTAAGGATACCTTTTGGGAGATGTTAATTCAATGACCCATATCACATACCCAATTTAGATTTGGGAAATTTTAAGGTAGTTTTTATTCTTGAATAGGAATTAAGTGTTGGGAAATTGAGTCATTAATTTTGCCTAATACAGCATCTTTTTCCTGCGGTTTTGAATTTGCAACCTCCATTGCGAGTTCGTACAAAAGGTCGTTGGAAATCCTAATCCATTTGTTATTAATACTTAAGAAAAGAAGTAAAGTAATAACTGCAATTCTTTTATTTCCATTCTCGAAAGGATGATTTTTGATCATCGTATAGAAGAGTATAGAAGCCTTATCCGATAAAGTAGGATAGAGTGGTTTTCCATCGAAGGTATGCATCGGGCTTGCAAGTGCAGATTCGAGTAGCGCGTGATTTCTTGTATTGAAATCAGGGATTGGTTCGTTCAGCGATAAAAATTCTCGTGTTGCATTAAAACATAAGAATTCAAAGTCATCAATGCTGATCCATCTATTAGGAGATTGCAAGTCTTCGAAGTGTTGAGCCATATTCTTTCACGCTCTTTTTAACAGTCTCTGTAATTTTTTTTGCTTTTTTAGGATTCTTTTTTATGTATTGTTTTTCAGAAAATTTATTTTTCATATGGATAGTATCGCACAAAAGAGTAGAAGTCTCAACTTTGCCGATCTTGTTTTTTGAATTATTTCAATTTCCACACCGCCATATTAGTTGGTCACTACCTCTTCCCAGGGGAATTCGGCTCTTCCGAAGTGGCCGTATGAAGAGGTATGTCGGTAGATAGGGCGGGTGAGGTGGAGCCGTTCGATAATCCCTCTTACCGATGTATCGATGAGGCTATCTTTAAAATTATGAAGCGCGCGGTCACCGACTGTTGCTGTCCCAAATGTCTCGATTGTTTGCATAAGAGGGCGTGGCTGGCCGATGACATACGCGAGGCCGACTTCACATCTTTTCGCAAGTCCTGCAGCGACAATATTTTTTGCTATGAAGCGGGCAGCGTATGCGCCCGATCTATCAACTTTTGTCGGGTCTTTTCCGGAGAATGCTCCACCACCGACCCGCGCGTATCCACCGTATGTATCAACGACAATTTTACGCCCCGTGAGGCCCGCATCAGATTCTGGTCCCGGAATATGCCAGAGACCGGTACCATTCACTGTGATATGCGCGTCTTTAGGTAGCTCCATTTTGTAGAATTTGAGGACCGGTCGGAAGACTTTTTTAATAATTTCGTCTCTCACCGTCTCTGGGTCTATTTTTTCATCATGCGCAACTGCTGCGACCAATTTCTCGATAGCAACAGGTCGACCGTTTTCATATCGAACGGTCACTTGGGATTTGCCGTCTGGCCTGAGCCACGGAATTTTTTTTGATATTCTCTGATCGTCAATTTTTTCTGCAAGGGCATGAGCAATTTTAATCGGCATCGGCATAAATTCGGGTGTCTCGTCGCACGCGTACCCGAACATCATTCCCTGGTCACCTGCTCCGTCTTGGTCGACGCCGAGGGCGATTTCTGGGGATTGGGCGTGAATAGAGTTTGAGAAGTGTGATGTTGTACTAAATCCCCATTCGGGAACGGTGTAGCCGAGTTCTTTTATCGTGTCACGGGCTATTTTTTCAAAATCAATTTTGGCGTTGGTCTTGACCTCACCAAAGAGACAAATTTGATCGGCTCCGGCGACAGTCTCAACACCGGTTCGTGAATTTGGGTCTTGGTCGAGCGCGGCGTCGACGATTGCATCGGAAATTCTGTCGCAAATTTTATCGGGATGCCCTGCACAGACTGATTCGGATGTAAAAATGTAATTATTCATAATTTTCCCTTTTGGGCGCATCTGCTCGTATCAGCAATGGCACCGTTAATTGACGGTTGCCGGGCGATCTTTATAAAGATGCCGCTCTTGATGCATGTAAAAATATACCACAGAGAATAATTGATAATCAATAGGAATTTTCAGTTCGGGGAGGGTGTTTTTTGAAATTATTTATGGCTGAACTTCATGAATCGGCCGGTGCGGGCGCCGTTATGGCGGACGGTTATGATATATTCTTCACCTCTTTTTAGCTCTCTTACAAATGTCAAATCGGCTCTTTCTCCTAAGAATTGGCCTTCATCGCCGATAAAACTTGGATTGTATGGAGCTTGATGGATAGAAGTTCTGCTATTGTCGGGGGCGCACTCGATGACATATAGCTTTTTTTCACCTTCCGGTAGATTTTGAATTACCGTCTTCCGCTCGGTCGGATAGACGGTAGAATAACTATTCCACAACATACTGACAGGATCAAGTTGTCGGATCTCACAAACCATGCCGTGATTGTATCACAACGGTGGATATGGTTATGAGTATTCTTTGATGGGGGTAGTAAACCCAGTTTCGGAAGTTGTTTTAATACGATATTACAAGAAGCAGAATCGCCTCACGAAAAGTCTATTCCATCGTTCTGCAGAAAGTAGAAATTTTGGGGGCAGGACATCAAGAGGTAATAAAAAAATATACTCTGCTACTGTGAAAGACTGAAAATCAACCGTTATAGTCCTTTTGGTGTCGATGTCAATTCTTTTGAGAACGGTGACTGGGGAATACTCAGCTCGTAATTGCTTTGTGTTACGGCAATCTGATCGGGGTGGATATAAGAAAAAGGCATATGCATTTTGGGAGTGGAAGATCTTTGGAAGCTCATGTCGTACAGGTCGTCAATTGTATGTAATGTACCATTTTGATCGGCTGCAACCATGTGATCAAGGCCTCCTGGTATCTCAACTCTTATTCCTTGTTCTCCCCAATATTTAACCAACATATCTCTTTGTCGGGGAGTCATTCTTAATTCCGGGCTTTGAAGGAAGGCGATGCCACCCGGCTTGAGAACTTGATACGTCTGTTTTATAACAGAAAGCGGGTCAGCCGAGTGAAAGAGACTCCAGACCGATACCACAAAATCGAAGCGGGTTCCTTCGAAAATTTTTTCGAGTCTGTGCATGTCTCCTACTCTATAATCAATTCCCGCAGTGTCATCTGTGGTGGGACGAAGATCCGTACGCGAGAGCCCTGAAACGCTTATTTCCGGATATGCTTCGTGTAGTTCTTGTAGGAATTTTCCTTCCCCGCAGCCAAGATCAAGTACTGATACATCCTCGCCGGTCGCGACTTTCTGAGCGAGGTGTTCGCCGAATGAAAGTCCGGCAAAGTCAGGAAGCCATTCCTCGTATTCTTCACCATTTCGGTCGATCACATAACTATTGTCATTTGAATCTATTCTTGGACCCATTTGCTGTCTTTTAATGTCTTTAAGTGCTGCGGCAACCGATGAATCGGATCGCAAAAATCTTACGTATGAAATCGGAGCTTTTTCCATTTGAGGCTAGTATATCATCACAAAGAGTTAAAAATTTAGGAAGATTTGGTAGGGGTTTTTTTGACAGGTGCTTTTTTTGCTGTAGGTTTTTTCTTTGTG
>CAZBEA010000038.1:0-3847 GCA_964490835.1 uncultured Gammaproteobacteria bacterium | reverse complement strand
AGTAAACTGTCTTTTTTCTTTGCCATATAGCTATTATACAAAAATTATTTTAAAAATTTATGGAGAAGTGAGCGGTATTTGTCTTGGATATCCTGCGGAACCCATTCATAGGGAAGAAAATTCATGTTGTTTCCATGTTTTTCCATAATTTTCCAACAGCTTTCGAAGTGAAAATGGTATCTGGTTGCAAGAAATAGCCACGAGTACTCCCATTTGTCATGGATTTCTTTTGAAATTTTCTCGAGCTCGGCTCCATCGTAGTGTTCTCGGTATTTCACTTCGACCAGATACACTTCGTCACGATCATTCGGAACAATTATAAAATCGGGGGTTTTTCTTGTCTGATTGAGAATATTGTATATATCCGAATGATGCTTGAGGTGGGCAATGTCGGGAAGTGTATTCTCATACCCCGTCGGATATACATGGTACTGTTCCGTTTCCAAAAACATTTGCTGGAAAATTGTTTCGACAATTTTACCTTTGATAAGGTTCTCCGTGAAATCAGCACTCATATATACATCGTATCAAATCAGAGACATTGCAACAGTGTACGTTTGAGACGTACAGGACAGTCGGAAAAAAGCTTTGCGAAATATTTGAATATTAAATTGGGAGATGCCCGGGACGTTGTGCCCCGGGCATCAAAGTCTGTCACGGGAATGTAGGCTAGTACCGGTTACGGTTGCCCACAGACCAGATGTAGTAGCTCCCGAAGAGGCATAATCCTGCTATTCCGAGCAGGCCGCCCACGATCAGGAAATCTTTTGTGTAGTCCTGGCCGAATAATCCGCTTCCCGTCGAAGGAGCGGTTGGACCTTTGGACGGGGGCGAGACAGTCGGTTGCGACTTACTTGGTGTCGCAACGGTTGTGGTCGACGTTGGGACCTGTGTTGGCTGCTGAGTTGGTGTCGAAACGACAGTAGTCTGTGTCGGAACCGGCGTCGATGTCGGTACATTCGTTGCGACTGATGTCGGTGTGTATGTCGGCACCACTGTCGCAGTCCAAGTCGGTGTCGCGGTGTACGCAGGTCGTGTGGGAGTCGGAGTCGCCTCTTTCTCCTTTTTACAAACATACGATCCGCGAGTCAGCGCCGGGCCTTCGGCCGGGTGATTGACGTGACGAGCGAGATACTCGGTCCCGTACTGACTGTTGTAGGTCAGTGGATTGAGCACGCCCCTTTTCCAGCCGACGATGACGTCGATCTGGACAAAACACGAAGCGTTGTACTCGCTCACGACGAGATTCTTCGTCGAGTGAGGCGCGATCGTGTCTGTGGTGGCCGGAACCATCAAGTACTGGTCACCCTCGCTGAGGTCTTTTTTCCCGAAGGTGTTGTAGACCGCGAAGATGACGTGACACGGCACCGATGTGTTGTTGGTGACCTCGACCTTGTTAGGTGACAGGTCGCGCCAGACAACACCTTGTCCGGTGCACTGGTTGGAATCCGTGGCGATAGCCGCGCCTGAGGACGCGAAATCGATCACGAGCATGATCCCAATGACGATAAGGATAGTCGATGCTCTTTGCAACCAAACCTCCTGTGGGCAAAGCCTACCGAACTATGTTCTGATGCCTCCTTGTCGGGTTCTTCATCGTTTTGATGAGCGCAAAAAAGAATACCGTTTTCTCCTTTGTGCTCATCAAAAAAAGTGACAGATGTAAATGAACGTGAATTTTCTTGTCATGGCTCGCGTTTGTCATGAATCAAAAATTCATAACAAGCATACATTCCGGATGTAAGAAGAAATAATGACTCTCGTAAGAATGTTTGAAAAAGAGACTTATGACTTGTATGTCTTGATTCTGGATCTGAGGGCATAAAGCAAGCCTTCTTCGTAGATTGAAACGGGAATGATTTCTCTTTGAAACGTTTCGAGTTTTACTGTTTTCTCATGGAGTTCTCCCTCATCGACAAGATCTTTTTTCGTAAGAAGAATGATTTCTTCTTTATCCTGAATAGCAGATGCATATTTTTCAAATTCCGCTCTAACCGTGCGATACGTTTTGACAGGATCGGGTTCGGTTGCGTCGATACAGTGAAAGAGAACTTTTGTCTTTTCGATGTGCTTGAGGAATTGAATCCCAAGCCCCTTTCCCTGTGAGGCACCCTCGATGAGCCCGGGGATATCTGCGAGGATAACTCCTTCACATATCCCAAGATTCGGTTCGGTTGTCGTGAACGGGTAGTTGCCGATTTTAGGGCGAGCGTTTGTAAGGGAAGAAAGAAGTGAAGATTTTCCGGCGTTTGGGAGACCGATGAGGCCAATATCAGCAATGAGTCTTAGATTCATCGAGAGAGTTTTGGATTCCCCCGGGATACCTTTGTAAAATGATTCATCAAACCCTTCCTTTACTTTCCGATAATCAAAATTTCCTATGCCTCCTCGCCCGCCACGGGCTACAAGAACGGGTGTTGTAAGGTCAAGTATTTCAATCTGGGTACCTTCTTCGTCGGTGAGAGTGGTACCCGGTGGTACAAAGACAGTAATGTCTTCTCCTTTTGCGCCGGTGAGGGTTTTGCGTGCACCCGGTGAGCCGTCGTTGCCTTTTATTTCTTTTTTAAATCTGAACTCCGAAAGGTCTGAGACATTTGATGAAGCTTGAAAATAAATATTGCCGCCGTTTCCTCCGGATCCGCCGTCGGGTTTTTTCTTGGTTGTGCCAGGAGATGATAAGAAAGCGCGCGCTCCATCTCCTCCTCGTCCTGCAGTTGCACGGATTGTCACTTCATCAATAAGACTCATAATATTGTATTGTACACCAAAAAGAGGTTGGGATTATTTCCAATTCAGATAGGTGATAGTAAGTTGCAGAATGGTAGCAAAGGACACCCAGAGAAAATATGGAACATTCACATAGAGTACCCACATCATTTTTTTCTTTTTGAATACCTTTCTATACGACCAGATCCAAAAGAATGTGACAAGGACGATTAAAATATCCGTAGCGGCGAGTATATTGCTTTTTAGTCCAAATTGGATAGGGGTGAAGAGAAAATTAGCAAGAAGATTTGTGATAAATGGGAGTGCAAGCTCGCGCGGAATCTTGCCGGTGAGAATTTTGTAAAAGATATATCCAAAAGAAATCCCGATAAGAATGTAGAGAATTGTCCAAACAGGACCAAAAAGCCACGAAGGCGGTGCCCAAGAAGGCTTATCAAGTAATTGATACCAGGAATACGCATTCTCCATAAAATAATTGTATGTAGTTTAGGGTTGCGTGGCAAGTGGTTGTTCGGTTCCGAAGTATCTATCGCCGAAGTCACCAAGGCCGGGAACGATGTATTTGTGAGAATTTAAGGTCTCATCGATTGCAGTTGTGATGATCGATACCTCCGGAAATTCATTTTGAATAGCCGTCAATCCGGGACGTGCTGCAATAATTGAGGCAATACGGATTTCGTTATCCAGATCCCTTCTTAACCGTCTTAAAACTGAGAGCATTGACCCACCCGTAGCAATCATTGGATCAAGAATTACAATAACATCATTTTTTTGCGGCTCAGGAATTTTCCAGTAATATTCATGCGCCACTGCTGTTGTTTCGTCCCGCGCGAGTCCCGCAAATCCGACTCTCGCATTGCTTACTGTCTCTAAAAATGGATTCAGCAGGGCAATTCCCGATCTGAGAATTGGTAGTGCTATAAAAGGCTTTTCGATCCGAGATATCGTTGCGGTGTCAACCGGGGTCGTTATGTTTTGTTGGATGAGATCTTTTGATTGGATGAGGTGCTGGATAATAATTTTGGAAAGTATATCTGAGTGTTTTCGAAACAAAATTGTATCTGTTGTTCTGTCTCTTAGATATCCGAGGGAAGAAAGAGTGAGTGCATTCTGAATTAAT
>CAZBEA010000037.1:4858-9888 GCA_964490835.1 uncultured Gammaproteobacteria bacterium | reverse complement strand
ATATCAATACGACAACAGACGAGCTGCTGATTCAGCCACTTAGCCAACAGGCGGTATCTATCATGAATGGTAAAGTCAGAATCGAAACCGATGGAACACTGGTCGTGAAAGAAGATGCAATCTTTGAAAAGAATGTAACAGTCCAAGGAAATATAACCGCCGGTGTAATTAAAGGTATTAATGACAGCGTTGCAATTTCTGGATCTGCACAATTTGAAAATATCAATGTCAAACACAACCCTGTCCAAATCATATCTGACACTGAAGTGACAGCAACATCATCAGCTGGTATAGTGACTCTTGAGGCTGGTGAGAGTGAAATTCAGATAAATAGTACGCTGGTTGAGGCGGATTCGCTGATCTTCATCACACCAAAGACAGACACCCAAGGCTCTACCCTCTTTGTGAAAGATCAAGTTGCTGGAGATTACTTTACAGTTGGTATTGATTCTGTAGTCTTTGATCCAATAGAATTTAATTTCTTGATATTTAATAATTCACAATGAAACGATTTGTAAAACCTTTCCATAAACCATTGAGAACAGTAAAGAGAATATTCTCAGTACTATTTATATATAAGAGGATTCCAATAAAGATACGTTTTGCAATTGTTATGTTCTCGTGCCTTCTTATAGCACTCTCTTTCCCATTTATATACACACAAATCACCAAACCAAAAGTAGCATCCGCAGGTTGGTTTGATGATGGATGGAGACATCGGGTAAAAATTACCATTACCAATGCTGGATCAACTGTGTATGGACAAAAGGTGTTGCTTGATATCGATACTGCTACATTAATTTCTGCAAGTAAGCTTCAGTCAGACTGTGATGACTCACGATTTACTGATGCCCAGGGGAATAATTTAAGATATTTTCTAGACTCGGCAGGTGGAGCATGTAATTCCGCATCAACCGATTACTACATTCTCATGCCAGTCATTTATTCAGGGGAAAATGTTGTATACCATTATTATGGTGCTCCAATTGCTACACAAGGCAGAGAAAATCTTCAATTTACAGAATCAACTTTTGCACCTGGGGGGACATCTTCGGGGTCTGAAGAAGATTCCCCTGAACCGGCAATTTATCTTAAATTTAATGAAGCAGGAGGCCAGAACATAGGAGATTCTTCTTATAACGGCAATGATGGATGGAGAGGTGCTTCGACATCTGTTGCATCAACCGATCCAACACTTCAAGGCCCTGAGTATTGTATTGAGGGCAACTGTTTGCGATATGATGGCTCAAATGACCGTGTAACTATACCCAACAACTCAACGATAGATTTTAATGATGACCTTGCAGATGGATTTAGCGTGTCTGCATGGATTGCTCCAGATGCCGCAGGAGAGTCCAATCTTGGTAAAGTTTTTTATAAGCTATCTAACAATATGTATATGGCCACAACAAATCTTGTCGGAGACACTATGGACTTCACTGTTTCAATTGATCTTGCAACGGCAGATGCAACCTTAACTGCTTCTCAAGTTATCACAAGAGCTCAATGGTATCATGTTGTGATTGTTTGGGAAAATGATGCTGATGATGAAGTCGATCTCTACATTAATGGCATATATGAAGCGAGCAGCACTAATGGCGACGGGGATCTGGCAAGTGACACGACAGATCTTGCTGTAGGAGGTAGTACTTCGGGATCAAATTCATTTGACGGCCAAATCGATGAATTTAAAATTTATAACTATCCCAGAACCTCAAACCAAATTCTAAATGATTATGTTTCGCTCGGCACTCATCATGGTGCCTCCGTTACTCTGGGGACGAATGAATTAAATACCCCGTCATTTTCCAATGGACTGGTGGGATATTGGAAATTTGATGATTCAGACGGTGAAACAACAGATATTTCTGGTTTTGGTCACACATTAACTGAAGTAAACGGTGTTGCTCAGGTTGCAGGACGTTTTGCTGATGCTGCCGATCTGGAGCGCGGAAGCAGCGAGTATTATTATGAACCTGATTCAACTGCCCTCTCCATCACGGGAGGATTTACTCTATCTGCGTGGGTAAGACCTGAGGATACAACCGCTGCAACACAATATAACATTGTAGGGAAGTGGGACGGAACAAATGAAAGTTATTTGTTTGCACGATATGGTGATGAAATGAGATGTTATGTGGATTCATCGAGTAATTATGTCGAGACGACTTCTACAAATTTAGTCAGCGGCCAGTTTTATCATCTGGCTTGTGTGTATGATCCTGCACTCAGACAAGTATTTATATACGTGGACGGTGTATCTCAAGCAGTAACCACGTCCGGAACAATTCCAGCAAGTATAGGAGATGATGCAGGAAGACTTCATATCGGTGCTGAAGATTCATCCACAACAGCGAGTAATTTCCATGATGGGTACATTGATGATGCCAGGGTGTATAAAAGAGCATTTGCAAGATCTGAAGTTGCAGAATTATCTGAGTGGGTAACAGGACCTACTGGTTTTTGGACTTTTGAGCAAAATGGTGATCCGAATGATAGCAATGCAACTTTAGATGTAAGCAGTTTCAATAACATAGGAAGTCTTACTGGTGGAGCAGAAATCGTTGATGGAAAAATTGGTAAATCACTTAGGCTTGATGGTGTTGATGATTATGTGCTCGTACAGGATGCTGCCTCCCTTGATACAGAAGTCTTTGACTTTACTGTTACTGCATGGATCAAGCCTACCAATACAGCAACTGGAGAACGAGTTATATTTGGCAAGCACGATTCCAACAGCACTTCTTCAACTGGGTATGCAGTTCTTCAGAATGGGGATGATATCTATATTGAAGTAAGAAGTGCCGGGACCGAAACTGCAGGAAATGTTATAACAGACAGTATAGTTCCTGGTGTTTGGCAGCATATTGCAGTCGTATTTAATAGAACAGGAAGTGCCGTTGGTTATTTAAATGGAGTACGACAGCAAAGTGTAACAATAAGCGGTGAAAATGGATCATATTCGAACGGTACTAATGTAGGCATCGGGAGAAACCCCGCGGGTGCAAATAGATACTTCTTTGGGGAGCTTGACAATGTGATCCTTTACGATAACGCCCGAACCCAAAGAGGAATTATAAAGGATATGATGAACCAACACTCATCAGTTGGAACCGCTCAAACCTCTGCTGTTGGGCACTGGAAATTTGATGAAGGAACAGGAAGTGTAGCAAATAACTCCGGATATGACGCGAATGCACTAAATGGTGCAGTAACTGGGGCCACCTGGACAACAGCAGGTAAATATGAAAAGGGGCTGAACTTCGATGGGGCAGGAGATTTAGTCACAGTGACAAATGTCTCAACTGGAGATATTGATTTGAATAACAACCTTGCCCAAGGATTTAGTATTTCGGCGTGGTTCAATGCTGACTCGGACGGCGAAGCAGACCAGGGAACAATCTGGTCAAAGGGGGCAAACACGTATCTACGGGTTGAAAGTCAGTCAGGCTCTAATTTATCTCTTCGTGCAAATGTGGACCTTGCTTCGGGAGATGGTACGGTGACCTTAAGTAACATCACAACGACAGGCACATGGACTCATGTCGTTGTGACATATACTGATGATGCTGATGATGAAATTAATGTGTATGTTGATGGAAAATTACTTGGAACAAGTACAGGAGGATCAGGCTCTCCTGCAACAGAATCAAATAATTTCCTTATAGGTACCAATTCAACAAGTGCAAATGATTTTGATGGAAGGATTGATGATGTAAAAATCTACAATCATGAACTAAGATTCGGGGGTGTTACGCGTGACTTTAACAGAAGTGCAGGATTTGTTTTTGGTGCAGCAAGTACCGATACAAGTGGACTCCCTGAATACTCTATGGACCGGGCATTTTGTCCACCTGGGGACACAACCGTTTCGTGCTCACCTGTCGGATACTGGGCAATGGAAGAGGTTTCAGGCTCAAGATACGATCAGTCAGGAAGTAACAATACCTTAACAGACTCGGGCACGACTCTAACCGGAATGGGATACTATGGAAATGGCATAGACTTTGAACGTGATAGTAGTCAATCCCTATCTATCGCCGACGGATCACAAACCAATCTTCAACTAAGCAGTGCATTTACAATTAGCGCATGGATCAAGCTTGAATCATATGGCTCTTCCTCGACTGCAAGAGCAAATATTGTACGCAAAGGAAATAGTGCGACCTCAAACCTTTCATACAGTTTTGAGGTCGGGGGAAGTACTAGTGGAAATTCGTTTTTGGGAGGACAAATCTCAACCAACGGAACTTCGTTTACCACGACCCATACAGCAACCACCCCACTGCTCCTTGATACTTGGTATCATACAACATGGCTCTATGATGGTTCGACAAGTTCTCTTTTTCTCAATGGTAATCTTGTCGGAACTACCACAATGTCAGGCACCCCAAGTAATGACACTCAACCGTTTTATGTTGGAATTAACTATGATGATTATTTTGATGGAATTATTGATGATGTGAGAGTGTATAACTATGCACGTACACCAAGCCAAATTGCGCTTGATTATACGACGGGCAAACCCGTTGCACATTACAAATTTGATGAGTGTCAGAGCGACATAGTATACGACTCAAGTAATAACGGGCTCAACGGGACAATTTCAATCAGTGTTGGCGGCTCCCAAACCACAAGCACAGGCTATGGCTCTTGCTATACTAATGCTGCTACCCCTCGCTATAATGGCCGAACCGGAAAATTTAATTCGGGAATTAATTTTGATGGAACAGATGATGTGGTAACCATCACCAACTCTTCACCCATAGACCTTGATAGCAGTCCAGATGCACTTTCGTATTCTGCATGGTTTTATGCCACCTCAGACGGCGAAAACGACTTGGGAGAAATTCTGACAAAAGGAACAAATACATTTATAAGAGTTTCCGGACAATCCGGATCTGCACTGACAGTTGATGCGTCACTTGATTTGGCAACAAACGCAACTGCATCAGTTACAGGATATACAAATATTAACTCTTGGAACCACGTTGCTATCACCTGGAGCAATGACGCCGATGATGAAATCA
>CAZBEA010000037.1:0-4848 GCA_964490835.1 uncultured Gammaproteobacteria bacterium | reverse complement strand
GTATATGTGAATGGAAAACTAAGAACTACCAGCACGAATGGTGTGGGTGACACTGCTTCCGATACCAACAATCTTGTAATCGGCGGGGGAACAAATAATTTTGCTGGCATTCTTGACGACATTAGATATTACAATTACGAACTTACTGCCAAACAGATAGAAGTTATCTACTCTGGGGGAGCATTTCGAGTCGGTCCATCCTCGGGAATACCCGAGTACTAGTATATATATAAATAGTATAGCTTAAGGAACTTATCTTGACTGACTAGATAGATCTTTGTTAGAGTGAGTCATGGATAGAAAATCACTATTCTCGCTTCTTGATAATATTTCACTTGGAATTATAATAACAGTACTTTTTTTCTTCCCGTTATTTTTTGTTCCACTGGTCTCAGACGCCTTTATCCTTCCTAAGCAGCTTCTTATTATATTCATGACAACACTACTTCTTATTATTTGGATCATAAAACTTATGGCAAAAGGGGGAATTACATTTCTTTCAAACCCATTCAACCTTCCTTTCTTTCTTTTTGGAGCGGCTGTTTTTTGCTCATCAATTGTTTCTCAGAATAGGTACGACTCATTCATTCAGTCTATTCCTGTTGCAGTAATGCTTATCTTTTCTTTTCTCATCATAAATCTCTTGGAGAAAAAAGAGTCCTTTAACGTTGCGCTCTCCGCTCTTGCCCTTGGAGCTGTTGCATCCTCAGTTATTTCCATTCTCTATTTTTTCCACATTTATATTCTTCCCTTTGGTAATCCAAATAACCCCCTTTTCAGCACTTTCGGATCTCCAATTCAACATATTGCATACCTTATGCCGATTTTTATGCTTTCTACACTTTATGTATACAACAAAATAAAAAGCGGAAATTTCGAAAAAATCTCGCAAGATACCAACAATATAATTCATTTAGTATCAGCATTTATCCTCCTGCTGGGTATGAGTCTTAATCTATACAAAATATTCTTTGCTCCGGACCGACCTGTTACATTGCCTGTTCAATATGGAATACAAATTGCGGCCTCCTCTCTTGCCGGAGATACACAAAGACAACTTCCCTCTCTTCTTCTTGGATCGGGCTTTGGGACTTTCTTAACAGACTTTACCAGATTCAAACCAATTACCTTCAATCTTGAACCCAATATTTGGAATTTAAATCTAGGTTTTTCTTCTTCACTGCTACTTGAGCTCATAGCAACCACTGGAATTATTGGCACATTAGCATTTTTATACATACTCTTCAGACTTTGGAAATATAGATCGTCTTTCAAAACACACCCTCTCTTTCTCTCGCTTTTATCTGCTGTGATTTTGAGCTTTATTATTCCCTATTCATTTTCCTTTATTTTTTTACTTTTTGTACTCCTTGCACTTTATATTTCTTATCTTTATCTTATTCATGATAAAAGTGTATATGACGTCAGTCTTTCACTCGTTGCTCCCCAGAACGGGCTTTTTTCACTTGACCAGCATCCAGATAGAAAGAGTCAATCACTTGCTCTACCATTGGTGCTTGGTTGTCTTATCCTTTTACCGCTTTGTGTTGTTGGGTATTTCTCAATGAGACTATTTCAGTCAGATGTTAAATTTACCCAAGCCCAGCAGCCTTCATCTTTGGAAAACGGTCAAAAGACATATGACCTACTACGTGATGCTATACAACTATTTCCATACCGCGATGACTATTTTAGGCTTTTTTCGCAGGTCAATCTCTCATTAGCAAATTCCATAACAACATCCCTCGCCCCAGGAGAACAGCCCACTCAAGAAATGCAACAAGCGGTCTTCTCACTTCTGCAGCAGTCTATTAATGCGGCCAGATCAGCTGTTACTGTCGCACCACTAACGGTAACCAATTGGACCAATCTTGGTAAAACTTACCGGTCACTTGTCAATGTTGGTCAAAATGCAGAACAATTTGCTGTTGCTTCATACCAACAAGCGATTCGACTCAATCAGTATGACCCACAGAATTATATAGAGACGGGTGGAATTTTTTTCCAGCTAGGAAACTTTGATGCTGCGCTTACACAATTTCAAAATGCTGCAACACTTAAACCAGACCTTCCAAATGCTCATTACAATTTAGGGCATACTTATGAAGCAAAGGGTGATTTTGAAAATGCACTCCGTGAATATGAGTTAGTAAAAGAGTTAACAAAAAATAACCAGGAAAGTCTTGCGCTCATCGAAAGTGAGATAGCGGCGCTAAAAAGCAATATCGAAAAAGGTAGATCTGATTCTCCTACTACACCAAGCAATCCGATCACCGAGAACCCACTTCCTCCGGCCATACCGGAAGGATTTATTACAACAGGGACAGAGGAAGAACTTACAATTCCCGAGCCGCCTAACACTGAAGCGTCTTCGTCAGATCAGACTAGTTCAAATGAATCTGTATCACCCACTCCTTCGCAATAAAAATTGAGTAAGAGTTAAAAACTATAAATTCTTTTCTTTTGTAAGTCCATAAAAGCAATTAGCATCAAATAGTATTTTTTCTCCTTGACATTATATTTCGCGCTCTGATAGATTTATTAACATCATGAATAAAAAAGAGATTATTTCCTACATCGACAGCGCTTCATTTATTCTTGTAACTGCTACTCTTTTTCTTTTTCCAGTTTTCTTTCTTACAAACACCAGTGACTTTTTCGTTCTTCCAAAACAAATTCTTGTAACATTAATAACCGTTGTTCTTATGGTCCTATGGGGAGTAAAGATCATGATGAACCGCGAAGTAGCATTCCGGTCAAGTGCTTTTAATTTTCCTGTTTTTCTTTTTGGAGCGATAACACTTCTTACTGCTCTTCTTGCACGAAATACCTTTGATTCACTACTCCAAGCTGTACCGTTGGTATTTGTTTTGATTTTCTATTTCGCACTTACTAACAGTCTTCACACAAAGTCCCAATTTAATGTCGCGCTTTCTGCTCTTGCTCTTGGTGGTGTGCTTTCATCGTTACTTTCATTAATCTACTTAATGAATCTGTTTATCCTTCCGTTTTCACAAATTCAAAATAGATTCTTCACAACTCTTGGATCTCCAATTCAGCATATTATCTACCTTCTTCCTATCCTTGGCTTGTCGGTATTCTATGTCTACAAAAGATACACAAAATCCGGATTGAGTGGAATCGCATCTGACTACAATTATATAATTCACATTGTCTCATCATTCCTTATCCTTGCCGGGGTAGGATTGAATGTTTACAAGATTTTCTTCCGACCTGAAAAACCAATCGTTCTCCCATTCCAATATGGTATCCAAATCGCAATGGGGGCTATCAGCCAAGATAGCGCACGACAAGTACTTTCACTTCTCTTTGGATCAGGGTACGGAACATTTCTTACCGACTTTGCGCGATTCAAACCTGCATCTTTCAATCTCGAAGAAAACATCTGGAACCTTACCTTCTCATTCTCTTCATCATATTTCTTAGAGCTTATTGCAACAGTTGGTATTCTTGGAACCCTAGCATTCCTCTTTATATTCGCTCGAGTAGTTCAATCGGGTATGAATCGTTCAATGAGTCCACTTTTCCTGGCTGTTGTTATCACTTTCATACTCTCATTCTTACTTCCATTCTCATACACTGTCGTATTTCTTATGTTTGCTCTTCTTGGATTCTATAGCGTATATCTCTTCTTTGAGAATGATAAAAGAGTATACAATTTAAGAGTTAATCTCGTCGCGCTGAAAGAGGGTCTCTTTTCAGTCAACGACGAAGGTCACACCGAACCTGCACCACGAAAAGGTAATGGATCTATTTTTCCGGCACTTGTTATGGCCCTGGTACTTATCCCAAGCGTATTTGTAGGATGGTACACTGTTCGATTGCTCCTTTCAGATATGAAATTCACCCAATCTTTGAGCCCACAGGTATTAAACAATGGTCAAAGAACATACGATCTTGAGAGAGAAGCACTGCAACTCTTCCCCTACAGAAGTGACTACTATAGAATCTTCTCACAGGTTAATATCGCGCTTGCAAATTCACTGATTAACTCAATTCCACAGGGCCAACAACCAACCCAAGAAGCACAACAGACAGTAATCGCACTTTTGCAACAGTCTATTAACTCAGGTCGAGCAGCGGTTAGAATCGCTCCGCTTAATCCGGCAAACTGGGAGAATTTGGCTCGAATATACAGAAGTCTTATAAATGTAGGCCAAAATGCAGAACAATTTGCAGCAGCTTCACTCAACCAAGCTATTGCCCTCAACCAATACGATCCTACAAAATACGTTGAGCTTGGTGGAATCTTCTATCAACTCGGTCAATTTGATGCAGCACAACAACAGTTCCAACAAGCGATCAACCTAAAACCAGACTACTCAAATGCATACTACAATCTTGGACATGCACTTCAGGCTAAGGGAGACTTCCAAAATGCACTGATACAATTCAATGTAGTAAAAGAGCTCTCAAAAGATGATCCGGCTAACTTGGAGCAGATTGAAAAAGAGATCAAGGCACTTCAAGAAAGCGCTGGTGATCAATCTAACAATCAACCTGCAGCTGGAAATGAAGGTCCACTTCAGGTAAACCAACCACAGACTCAAATTCCAGCTCAAGGTGACCCAGTAGAAATTCCAGCCCCTCCAACAACAGTTACCCCGGCAGCAGAAAACTCCCCTGCTCCAACCGCTGCACCGACCCAATAGTCTTGGAAACGAAACTATTGTTATTAGCTCAAATCTCACAGAATATTTATGATTAGCCTCAGCTTGTTGACCTATCAGGTAGTCCAGTTAGACATACAATGGGTGCGTAAGTCAGCTTTTTACCCTACCAGCTGAATACCTATTCCTTCTTTTGAATCGCATAAATCGGCGATCC
>CAZBEA010000036.1:0-9964 GCA_964490835.1 uncultured Gammaproteobacteria bacterium | reverse complement strand
AAGAATTGCGAGTCATTAGAAATTTTTGGATCTCCTCCTCGTGCCACACCAAGGGCTCCTGCAACAAAGGGTTCATTTGACGGTTCGGTCGGTAGATTATTAGTACCTCCTGTGCCATTCCCCAAAGGGTCTCCACCTTGAATTACCCAATCTTCAACCCTGTGAAAAGTGAGGTTGTCATAGAAATTATCATTTGCTTTATTGGAAAAATTATTTACGGTGTTAGGGGCAACTTGAGAATTTAATTCGACGACAATATCCCCCTTTGAGGTTTTAATTGTCGCTTTTTTGGCAAGCATTACTTTCTTTCCACCGGGAAGCGGGGGAAGACCTTGTTGTTGTTGGGCCTGTTGCTGTTGTTGTTGGGCTGCCTGACCCTGAACTTGTCCTTGTTGTTGCCCTGAATTAAATGGGTAGACAGTTTGATCGTTTTGATTGGCTTTATTCAGATCCGCGTTATTGACCCCGTCATTTGTTGCGCTTCTGTTAACACCGCCGGTTACCGAGAGGTCTGTTGTCAGTTGCTCTTCTTCTTCGAGTTTTATTTCTTGAGCTTTTTTTGGAGATGTACTGGAGGACAAAACAAAAAGACCAATGAACCCTACAACTATCACAACAACGATCGTTACTACTGTTTTGTTCATTGGCTCGTGGACATTATAGCAGACTTTTTTAATCGGTCAAAGGGAGGACAAAAAAATCTTTTCGAGATCTTGTGAGTGGTTGGGCAGACTCATTTAATACCACCGTATCTTCAATTCTCATTCCAAATTTACCCGGTATATAAATTCCCGGCTCGATGGTAACTACCATATTCGGACCGATTGTTGTTTCCGAATATGCTGAAAGAATAGGTGCTTCATGCACATCAATTCCTACCCCATGTCCCAAGGCGTGGGGGACCGGTGGATAGCCGAGTTCTTTCAAGGCTAAATCGACATTCTTGTGCAGGCTTGAGGTCACGAAATTATTTTTTTTGTATTCTCCTAAATGTTTGATCGCGTCTTTTTGGATTTCAAGAAGAGCAGTATATGCATCTTTTGTCTCTTGTGCGGGATTTTTGACAAAAAAGGTTCGGGTCATATCAGACGCGTATCCGTCAATTTTAGCACCGAAATCCAAAAGAACGATCTCGTCACGTGCTGAAAGAATTTTGTCGGTAGGAGAGTGGTGTGGAATTGCAGCATGAGCGCCGAATGCGACGATTGAGGGGAAAGCAGTTTCACAGGTATGTTCTTTTATATATTTCTCAATTTCCCATGCAAGTTTTTTTTCAGACACACCACTCTTCACATGTCGCACAATAAAATCAAATGCGGCATCGGTAAGTTGGCATGCTTTTTCCAAAAGTTTTAATTCAGGATCGTCTTTTAGGGTCCTTAATTGTTCGATAAGATTTTCGACCGGTTTGAAATTTTGTGATGGAAAATTAGTCGAAAGTGCCGCGTGCTCGTTCACAGTAAGTGATCCTCCTTCGATGCCAATGTTTTGTAGTTTTTCCTTTTTAATAATTTTATCAAGCGCTTGGATGAGCGAGTTATTGTAGGAAATTTCAACGAGAGTGAGAAACGGAGCTTTTTGTGTTACTGCTTCGGCATATCTGAAATCTGTAAATAGGTATGCATTTTTTTTGGTGATGAGAATTCGACAGTCACGTTCGTTGGGGGGGAATTCTGAGAGTCCTGAAAGATAAAAGATATTTGAGTTGGCTGTTACAAAAAGCGCATCTAGTTCTTCATTTTGGAGGATTTTGGTGGATGATTGGATTCTTGCATCAAATACCATGAGCCTATTTTATCAGATAGTTTTTTTGTCGTCTTGACACAATCACGCGTCTTTTATACCATGAATTATGGAGCCCTCAAATTCCCCATTCTCCAGTGCGTTGACCTACGATGACATACTTCTCAAGCCTGGATTTACTGACTTCAAACGTGACTCGATTGATCTCTCAACTCACCTCACCAAGAAAATAAAAATCTCAATTCCATTTGTCTCTTCTCCTATGGATACTGTCACAGAAGCAAGGCTTGCAATAGCGCTTGCTACATGCGGAGGGATTGGAATTATCCACCGCAATCTTTCAATAGAGGAGCAATGTAAAGAAATAAAGAAGGTTAAAAAAGCTGGATTTTTAGTGGGTGCCGCGGTTGGTCCATATAATGGCATGGATGAAAGACTTAAAAGCTTGGTAAATGCAGGCGTTGATGTTATCGTTGTCGATTCGGCTCATGGATATACTGCGCACATCATCAAGATCACAGAATCTGTTAAGAAAAAATATCCAAAGTTGCAACTAATCGTCGGGAGTATCGCGACACGAGAGGCAGCACGTGCACTCATCAAAGCCGGAGCCGATGCGCTTCGGGTTGGAATGGGACCCGGGGCGATCTGTACAACACGGGTTGTGTCGGGAATGGGTGTTCCGCAAGTTACTGCAATTCGCGAGGTTGCATCAGTCGCGTTAAAAGCAAAGGTTCCAATTATCGCCGACGGCGGGATAAAGCGCTCAGGTGATATTACAAAAGCATTGGCATTGGGAGCATCGACAGTTATGATGGGAAGCTTTTTTGCAGAATGCGAAGAGTCTCCAGGCGAGGTGAAAGAATTTAAGAGAGAAGAAGTTCCTGCACGCTTTCAAAGCATTTTTAACCACAAACACAAAACATATCTTTTCAAGCAATATCGTGGTATGGGATCGGATGCTGCTATGAAACAGGGAGCCAAAGTAAAAGTAGAGGACGAATTTCATGGGAAAGATTATTCTTCCAAAGTATTGGTTGCAGAAGGGGTTGAGGGATTTGTTCCTGTTAAGGGTACTGTGCAGGAATTACTCGATCAGGCAATAGGCGGTGTAAGATCGGGTATGTATTATGTCGGTGCAAAAAATATTGGAGAACTTTGGAAAAATGCAAAATTTTACCAAATTACCCAAGCTTCGCTTTTTGAGTCACACCCCCATAGTCTGATCATAGACAACCCTGGGAAAAGTTATTTATAGATGTTATTACTTGTCGATTTTGGATCACAAACTGCCCATCTTATTGCTCGTCGTATCCGTGACCTTGGTGTTGACGTTACGATAGTCGAGCCGGAGCACGCTTTAACAGTTTTTAAAACTGCAAAATATAGCGGTATTGTTTTGTCCGGAGGGCCATCTTCGGTCTACGAGGAAGGAGCGCCGACTATTGATAAGCAAATCTTTTCTCAAGGAACGCCTGTTCTTGCAATTTGCTATGGCTTGCAGCTTCTGGCACATCTTACCGGTGGAAAAGTAGTGAGTGGCCGAAAAGAATATGGTCCGGCAGAATTAAAAATTGTACCCCACTCCCCTATTAAAAAATTAATTTCAGAAATGAAACAAATTTCAACAGTTTGGATGAGTCATGGTGATGAAGTTGTCACCCTCCCCTCCGGGTTTGAAATTTACGCATCGACAAAAGATGTTATTCATGCATTTGTAGGAAATGAGACAAAAAAAATGTACGGGGTACAATTCCACCCTGAGGTCGACCACACCGAATTTGGAGGTAATATTCTAGAATGGTTTGTAAAAGTGTGCGGAGAAAAAATAGAAAAAAAAGCGATTATCATTGAGAATTTGGTGAGTTCAATCAAAGAGAAAGTGGGAAATTCGTACGTCATTGGAGCATTATCCGGTGGCGTTGATTCAACAGTCGCATCGGTTCTGATGAGCAGGGCAATCGGAAAGAAATTTTTCCCGATTTTTGTGAATAACGGACTTATGAGAGTTGGTACTGTCGAGCATATACAGAAGATTTTTTCACACCTTGGAAGCACGCCGATCATTGTGGATTGTGAAGATGAAATGCTGGGGAAACTAAAAGGCATAATAGACCCTGAAGAAAAAAGAAAAATTATCGGGCATTTTTATATTGAAATTTTTGATAGAGAAGTTACACGTCTTGCCAAAGAAGGATTCAAAATTGAATATCTTATGCAGGGAACAATTTATTCGGACGTCATAGAAAGCCAAGGGACTCGTCATGCATCCAAAATTAAATCGCATCATAATGTTGGAGGTCTTCCAAAAGACATGAAGTTGCGTCTTATCGAGCCGGTCCGAGAATTGTATAAAGACCAAGTGAGGTGGGTAGGCGCAAAATTGGGATTGCCCCACGAATTTGTATGGCAGCAGCCATTTCCGGGTCCGGGATACGGAATTCGAATTAGGGGAGAGGTAACTCGCGAGAGACTTGAAATGCAGAAGGCAGCAGATACGGTCGTCATCGAAGAACTTAAAAAAGCAGGATGGTGGGAAAAGGTTTTTCAATCTTTCCCGGTTCTAACCGGAGCATTTTCGACTGCAGTCAAAGGTGACGGTAGACACTTTGGTGAGGTGATAGCGCTCAGAGTGATTGAATCACGCGATGTTATGACCTCAACTTGGGCCCAACTTCCATACGATCTTCTACAAAAAATTTCATCCAGAATTGTGAATGAAGTACCGACCGTGTCACGTGTGGTCTACGACATAACCACCAAACCCCCGGCGACGATGGAGTGGGAATAGTTATTGACAACAAAATAGGTTGGTATTACAATGCAGTCAAAGTACATTTTAATTGATATCTTGCGATATCTTAAATGAGAAAAAAATACTTTATCGGCCTTGCCTTTATTTTTTTCCTTCTAGGAAATGCTCCCCATGCGGGAGCTTTTTTTTTAGAAGAGTGGGTAAATGAATTTCTAAATCCCCCTGCAAACACCCCATCTAGCGTGTTCTCACTTGACTCTCAGATTGTTTTAGTCCAGGACCTGAATAAAAATAATGTAACTGATGGCGGAGATACTGTTCGTTTTGTATATAAAATCAGCAATCCCACCGGGGAAGAATTTTCTTTCTTAACATTACAAACCAATTTACAGAAGAAAAATCTTCACTTTATCCATAATATAAAGGGTACTGCAAGTTTCAGTGATAAGGGAGGCTTTATTACAATCCCGAATTTAAGAATAAACCCCGGGCAAACAGTTACTGTTTCATTTGATGCACGTGTTAATTATGAGCCTAATTCAGATGTAGTTATTTCTTCAGAACCGGAACTTATTACTTCAGATAAAAAATCACTGTATAAATCCTCAAAAAAGCAAATTTCCGTGAAAGCATGGAAAGAAAAAATACCATCTCTGTATAACTCTGAAAAGAAAAAATGAAAAAAATACTATACAAAACACTATCGATAATTCTCATTTTTAGTATTTATTTTTCTTCATTCACTCCGCTATTGGGAAAAAAGAATCCAATTATAAAAAATGCTTATGCTGAAAATGTATGTAGTGCTGGTATTGGGAATTTATCTAATTATCTATCAACAAGAGTCGGTGGTGTAACACTTGATGAGGCGGCAGTTTTCTTAGCTGATATGTCGGACATCACCGGGGCATACTACGATGCCGATCAAGACAGAGTTGTTTTTGTGGGGACTAAGGGAAGCACAAGTGTTCCAAAGTTTGATAAAGACGATCTGGCTGTGGCGATAAGGGCATTGGTTTTTCGAAATGAAATCCCCTCGGTGAGCATGGAAATAAAAGATCCCAATAATATGTTTGGAGACACAAATCTTAATGTTTTGTATTACGGAGGAATCGAAGATACAAGATTTGGACAAGTGCTAGTCGAGGCTGATTATAAAATGAAACAATATGCTCAGGGATACGACGTTAATAGTCAAAAAATTGTCTCCACGGTTCCAGGTTATAAGTCTCATTGGGATAGATTTTTAGAAAAAAATCCTGATCCAGGTAAGAGTAGTTTTTCTCGGTGGTGGATTTCGCCAAAGTCTGTAACTCTTAAAAAAGATGATACGGCAAAATCTTTTGTATTTGACCAAGTACAAATGCAGATAGAAACGGAGGGTCTCTGGAGCACAAATGATCCTAAATGGAACGAGGCGGCAGTTGAATTTGCCCAACAACAAACCGATTTATATGACCAATTTGCACAAGAAACACCCTCTTATTACCAAGCCAAACAGCTTGCCAAAGTTGTTGCAGTTGTAAAGTGGATTAAGGACAACAACATCGTAAACAACTTCGAATGGGCAAGGGATTACCAACCGAAATACGTATCAACCCCAAGAGAAATTAGAAGGTTAACAACACCGGATAGACAAATTGGCAACACAATTTGGAGAATGACCGGTGGGGTAACATACGATGAGCCAAATGTTTATGCGGCTGATGGCACTCAAATATCGACCGGCCTAAAAAATTCATCAGAATCCGTAGGAACAGCGACAGAAGAGGTGCATTGGACATTCGTGAACGGTGGTAAGACATACGATGCAGTGGCGGTTGGAGCCAACGCATTCAGAAGTATAGGGGCTTATACAACATCATCTGTGGATATCGAATTTCCCATGGCAGGGGATCTTAATTTATCTTTTGAGAGGGATTATAGTTCATTTTCTGGGGGGCAAAAAGGTGTCGGAAGAGGTTGGGACTTTATGCCGGCTAGGCTGTATGACAACAAAACAGGATGGTATTCCACGTGTTCCAGTGGTCTCACTGGGAGTCATCCATACAAATTAGGATTTACAACCTCTTCTGGTCTGAGTGAAACATTTACTTTTACAAGCTGTTCGACCGGATATAGTTCAGACTCTGCCGAATACAATTCAAAACTAACACATAATACCGATGGGACATTTACTATTCGTCTTACTGACCAGACCGAATTCATTTTTGATAGTTCTTTTCGGCTCATTAGTATTAGAGATAAAAATGCCAACACAATAACATACTCTTATAACTCGTCAGGAAAATTATCCAGTATTAAAGATACAAAAGGACACGAATTAGCGCTATCGTACAATTCCTCAGGACTTCTTGCTTCGGTGAATGACTGGACAGGCAGAAAAGTGCAATACGGGTACGATGCGCAAAGCAACCTAGTCAACGTCACAGATCCCAAGGGTGGGGTAATGAGATATGAATATGATTCTAATAACAAATTAACAAAAGTAATAAATCGGTTGGGACAGGTGGTCACAGAGAACACATACACACCCGAATCAAAAATTGCCACACAAAAAGACTCAGGAGGATCGGTTGTCTCATTTAATTACGATGAGTCCACAAGAACAGTAAACGCATCTGATAATCTGGGAAGAACCGGGAAAATAGTCTATGATACAAAAGCTCGGGTTACATCAAGTACTGATGCATTAAATAATCCAATTTCCTACACCTACGGTTCAGAATTGGCACCGTTAACCGTTACAGATAAAAGAGGATATAAGACTACATTTACGTACGATACTGCGGGAAATCTGACTTCTCTCACACTTCCCACATCAAAGAAGATTACATACACCTATGATTCATTGAATAGACTTACAAGAATTAGTGATGGTCGATACGGATTTACCTCCAAAGTTACAAATCTTACGTACAACTCTACCGGGGATCTGACAGCAAAATCAGAGGCTGGTTTGACAACTAATTATACATATGACTCTTCAGGTGAGATGTTGTCTCTTACCAATCCTCTCAATCAGAAAACGACTTGGACTCGTGATGCATTTGGTAACCCACTTACAGTAGTTGATCCATTAAATAACACGACTACCTTTGTCTATGATAGTCTATCAAGAAAAACGAGCGAGCAAGATGCAGAAAGTAAATCTGTCACTTATACGTATGATCTCAATAATAATCTTGAATCAAGAACCGATACATTTGGACCTTATAGATATTCATACGATGCAGAAAATAGAGTAATAAAAGAAACCAAACCCAATCTTACAACAACGGAATACACGTACAATCAGGCAAACGGTTTAACCTCAGTCAAAGATTCAATGAATAACCTTACTTCATATGGATACGACTCTCATAAGAATTTGATTTCACAACAAAATGCACTTTCTCAAAGTAGTCTCTTTAGTTACGACAAAATGAATCAACCCATTCAGTCAACTACTCCTCAAGGGAAAATAGCTAAGTGGGAATACGATAAGAGTGGAAATATCACAAAAACAATAGATGCAAATGGAAATGCGATTCTGTACACCTACGACAATCTCAACAGGGTTACGCAAAAGTTATATCCAAATTCTTCTTCAGTGACTTATTCTTACGATGATAGGAATAATTTGATAAGAATGACAGATGCGATTGGTACGACTACGTATACCTATGACACTTTCGATAGGCTTACAAAGGTTACGAATCCCTACAGTCGTTCAATTAGTTACTCGTACGATAGTGCGGATAACCTCACCAAAATTACTTATCCAGACGGAAAAGCCGTAACATACTCATACGATTCTTCTAACCAATTAAAGTCTGTGTCGGATTGGAATTCAAACACAACAACGTATTCATATTTTAAGAATGGGCTTCTTCAATCGAAGTTATTGCCAAATGGGATAAGTGGTAATTATTTATATGATGGGTCAAATAAGCTTATGGGGCTGGAGTACATAAAGTCGGGTGTAAGTTTGGCAAAATTTAGTTATGTACGAGACAATTTGGGAAATATTACTAAAGTAACAGAAGAAGGTTCATACTTCTCAGGCGCAACACCTACTCCGACTCCAACACCCACAGTAGCTCCAACCAATACTCCCACACCAACACCTACCGGGACTGTGCCAACACCGACCCCCACGAGAACTCCTACACCAACCCCTACTTCGGGAGTTACTCCCACGCCCACCCCTGGTGGCGCTAGTGGAGCAGATTTGGTTATCACGGGAATCACGATAGGACCTAATCCGGATATTCCGTCAGATTATGACATAACTGTAAGCTTTAAGAACCAAGGCAATGTTGCTACTACAGCACTTTCATTCAGAGTAGGTTTTTATTATGACATCACAAATCCACCTACACCGATTACTATAACCAATGATACAGAGCCCTATTTTAATACTGTTTCTCCCGGTGAAACTGCTAGCGTAACCCAGTCCCTGGTAGACTTTACCAGTGGCAACCACACGGTGTGGGCATATGTTGACCAAAACCTAAAGGTAAGCGAGACAAATGAATCTAATAATTCCTCAGGACCCTATAATCTAACTGTCGCAGCTATCAACTCTCAGAACTTCTTTGCCAAACTAAATATAATGCCTGCGATAACAGAGATTTTTACTCCAAGAAAGGTAAGCGCTCAGACGCTTCCCCTCCAATTTAACAGTAATTTTTCATACGACTCTCTCGGACGCATAGTTTCAGCTATTTATCCAGACAAATCCTACTCGTATACGTATGATCAAGTTGACAATAGGATTTCCCAGAATATTGCCGGACAGACAACTAACTACACCTATAACTCTGATAGCCAGTTAACAAGCGATGGGATCTCAGCATTTACATATAATGCAAACGGGGATTTGGTTACAAAGGCATCTTCGACTTCTACACAGTCGTATCAGTACGATTTTGATGATAGGCTGACGTCCTTTGTAAAGGGGGGCGTGACTACTACGTATCAATATGACGGCCATGGTAATCGTATTCAAAAGAGCGTAGGTGGTACTGTAACGCGATTTGTAAATGATATATCAGGAGAATTGGAAAATGTTCTTGCTGAGACGAATTCTTCAAATACTATTCAAAAATGGTATGTCTATGGTGCAAGCCTGATAAGTCTTGGATCCTCTGCTTCTTCGAGCCGGCTGTATCCACTTACCGATGGCATTGGTAATACAAGATTTGTTACGAACTACAGCGGTGATAAGGTCAAACAATACGAATATGATCCATTTGGAAACATCAGATCCTCCTCGGGGGTTAACGATTCCAATTATAGATTCGCCGGTGAACAATTAGACCCAGAATCTGAGATGTATTACCTTAGAGCAAGGTATTATGAACCATCGAGTGGAAGATTTATAACTCGCGATCCTGTGATGGGGGACTTGGCTCGTCCACAAACACAAAATCCATACGCATATGCATTGAATAATCCAAATACTTATTCAGATCCTAGTGG
>CAZBEA010000035.1:0-10240 GCA_964490835.1 uncultured Gammaproteobacteria bacterium | reverse complement strand
AAATTCCACCCAGGAGAGATGGATATTTTGCCAAAAAAGTTCTTAGCCACAAATACATTCCGAATCCACTTGCAATATAAGTGGTTGCAAAAACAAGCTTTAAAGAATCGGATAAATTGAATCCGAAGAAATGAAAAACACTCGCAAGATACGATGGAAGCGGGTACAAGAACATCAGAACAGGATGCCCAAATCCCCAGTTAAGATTGGCAGCCCATCGCGGGATAAGAATCCCCTCGGAAAGATTAGCATAAAAATTGGCAATTCTTGCCAGATGATCCTTCCCATCATGAGTTAACGGTATTCCCGGTTGCAATAAATCTACCAAAGCAAAGAATGAAAATGCCAAAATTGTAATTATTGGAATAATGTGATCTGAAGAGATGACCTTTCTCATGGAGAACCGGGCGTAAAACTTCCTTTGCCAAATTTTTTTAAGTAGTAATCCCTCACTCCGATTTTCTGCCACTTTCTTCCTTTCGCAAGAAGTCTCACTGATTCGCGAACAAGCGCAATTTTTGACCTGAAAGGCGCGTATGTCATGCCAAAAAGAAGTCTGTTCCGAGAAATGTAATAATCCTGTAGAGCCGAACCCGAACCGGATGAACCGGCATTATTATGCCAAATAATGCTTTCCGGTACATATAATATTGTATATCCTAAATTTTTAATTCTTAAATTTAAATCGCCGTCCTCATAATATAAAAAATATCGATCATCGAATCCTTTTGTTTTTCTAATCACTTCATTTTTAAATAGAATGCATGCGCCTGTCGCAAACTCCGTTGGTTCTTTTTTGTCGTACTTTCCCCTATCTATTTCATCTACACCTCTATGAGATGAAATAACATTGTTCCAGTCAATAACTCCCCCTGCGTACCAAATAATTTTTCCTTTATCTTTCTCCGAATATCTCTCTTTGTGAAATTCGTGTCCTTTTGTAAAATAAATCTTTGGAACTACAGCCCCCACCCCGACGTTTTCAATCTCTTTACAAAGGACTACCAAAAAGTCTTTCTGAACAGAAGTATCGTTGTTAAGTATAAGAATATAATCGCTCTTCTGTTGGAGGGCGTATTCAAATCCAATGTTATGCCCACCTGCAAATCCGAGATTTTTCTCATTTCGAATAAGGTGAACTTTTAAATTGAGATTTTCAGGTAATGTGTATACTTCTCGGGAAGCGTTATCGATAACAACAACCTCTACATCAAGCCTTTCTGTATTTATTTTCGAAAGAGAGAAAAGGCATTCATCTGTCTGATGTGGAGTATTGAAATGGAGAATTGAAATAACAATTTTTTTCATCATGAAATTTTGTTTCCAATTTTCCTTGCATATTTTTTAATAATATTTTTCTCTTCCTCATTTCTCGATGTAACTATCCAATGTTTTAACTCTTTACCGGCTTTCTTAGTCTCTATTTGCAACAGATGAAGCGAATCCTCATTAAATTCCCTGTATTTCTCATGTTCCCATACCCGCATAAAAACTACTAAATGATAGAAAGACATAAGTAGTGAGATTGCAAGACCGTGAACACCATCTTTATATCCTTGTCGTGCGAAAAAACGGCTTAAAAATTCTTGGAACGGCATTCTTATTAGATCAACCGCTTTTGCTTTATATCCCTCTTTAATTAAATTCTCTGCTTCAGAGGGAGTATAAATATTTGTCATTTTAAGAAGAAATTGAGATATGTTGTCATAATTGTAATGAATCATCGGGTTTTTAAGATGACCGACCTCACCATCTATTTCGATCAGTTCATGCACGTGTTTTTCGGCAAATCTCCCATTTTCCTTACGAAAAAGTCGCATTTGGTAGTCTGGGTACCAACCTGTATGCGCAATCCATTTACCAAAAATAATGTTCTTGCGAGGCACATAAAATCCACTTTCTTTCGGATTTTTATTTAGAAGAGTCAGAATTTCTTCTTTCATCTCATCGGTTACAACTTCGTCATGATCCAGATTTAAAATCCATTCACTTGAGGCCTTCGAAAACCCGAAGTTCTTATTCACATTGAGCATGGGGTTATTGGGTCGATCAAAAATTTTATCTGTAAATTTTTTGGCAATCTCACGAGTTCGGTCGGTTGAGGAATTATTTACAAATATAATTTCGTCTGCCCATCCTTTTACGGCAGACAATGTTTGTTCAATTTTTGATTCAGCATTATATGCGGAAATAACAATCGAGAGCTTCATGACTTTCTGATTACAGAGCTGATAAACCTTACTGTGCTTATTATCTCAGATTTTGCAGTCAAGAAAAGTGTTCCGATGTATACTACTCCTGAAAGCGCTATTTCGACAAGTAAAAGCGGGATGCTTTCTACTAATTTATCTCTTGTTATAAGTATAAAAAGCATCATCGTAAGCGAGGAAATAATTTGGGGAAGAATTGGCTTGAGAATTGAGAAGTGAAGATATCTCTTTGAAATAATAATTACAAAAATAGACGATATCGAAACAAGAAATGACGCAATCGCAACACCTTCGTAACCGATATTCTTTATCAAAATAAAAGTAAGAATCCATGTTGCAGTTGTCCAAAAAATCATGAAATAAAGTGTAATTTTTACTTTTCCTATAGCATTCAGGAAATTAGTAAGAGGTGTTGAGAGAGAAGAAAAAATGGTGTTCATTCCAAAAAAGTAAAGCGATAAAAGTGCAGGTTCCCATTTTTGATAAGCCGGGAAAAAATCAACAAGATATTTCGATAAAAATATCATCCCAACTATCGTAGGGAACAGACACGTTGAAATCAAAAAGAGCGATTTCTCAACCCCAATTTTCAAACCTTCTTTATTTTCCTGAAGTCTTGAGAAGGATGGGAAAGTTACTTTTATGACGTTATCCATAATTAGTCTGAGCGGCAAAAATGCATACCTTTGTGCAAACCCAACATAGCCCATTTGTTGGAACGGTAAAACCTTACCGAGATATATAGTTAGAAGATCATCTTTGACGAGAGCCAAAATGGAGTGCGTCTGAAATGGAATACCAAAGGTAACAAGCCGTTTAAATACAGACATGTCAAACCCCAACCCTATTGGCCATCTCTGAACCATATAAAGAACGATGAGTCCAGAGATACTCCTAACAAGAATCGCAATAGTGAAGGCTTTTACTCCGTATCCCATGACTGCAAAGACAATAAGACAAATGTTATACAAGATGCTCTCAACAATTTGTGGAAGAACCAATTTATTGAAATTCAGACCTCTCTCTAAAAGAACCGTTGGAATAGTTCTTAGCGAGGACATGAAAAAAGATGCAAGGAGCGCGACAAGGAGCATCCATCCGTCATTGTCCAATTTATAAAAATCCGCGATTTGCTTGGAAAAAATTAAACTCGGAATAACCAAAAGAAGAACGAGCCCTTCCTGTATTGTAAATGTTGTACGCAGATCTTTTTTTGTTAGTTCTTCCTTTTTTTGAATCAGAGAAGCAGCAAGTCCTATGTCCTGAAAATAATTAAGAAAAACGATTATCGAAGCGACAACAAAATAAACTCCGAATATCTCTGGTGTCAGATATATCGTGAGAATTACGCTTGTCGCAACACCCAAGAGCTGAATGAAAAAGGTTCGAGAAATAAGGGCAGCGATACCCTTTACAGATTGACGAGCAACAAAATGGATATTAAACTCTTCCATTGTGAATATCAAACCACAGCATAAAGCTCTCGAGTATTGCCCTGATAATAACCGGTAAATTTGCGCCTGTTGGCGTTCCGTACTTGCGCGGATAATGAGTAACCTCAACTTGTTTTATTTTTAATTTCTTCCTCTTCGACTTTGCAAGAATTTCCGTTGTGATCATCGCACCCTCCGATCGAAGTGGCATTATTTTTTCTAATGCGGACTTTTTGAACATCTTAAATCCACAGTCGATATCTTTAAAATAAAATCTGAAAAATATATAGTCCCAAATTTTAAGCATATACATCAAGAGGTGTCTAATAAATTGATCCTGTCTTTTCTTTCTATAGCCGATTACAATATCACAATCTTCAATTTTATCTACAAACTTTGTTATCTCAGAAAAATCAAATTGCCCGTCTCCATCGTTAAAAACTACATATTTATATTGCGCAGTTTCAAAACCCGACTTAAGCGCTGCGCCATATCCTCTATTTGGAGAATGAGATATTACTCGGAGATGTTCATGTTTTTTTGTAAGTGCTTCGGCTTTTTCAAATGTCGTGTCGGATGAGCCGTCATCGACCATAATTATTTCGTACTTCTTAGCAACCCTCTTGGCAACAGGAATTGCCTTTTCAACAACTGTTTCAATATTTTCTTCTTCATTCCAGAAAGGAAAGAAAATAGATAATTCAGGAAGTTTTTTTGCCATATAATTTTCTCATTATAGCAGCTCCAAGCCCAAATATCGTAACAATCGTAAGGATATTTCCGAGCATTTGAGCAATTGTCGGCACAAACTCTGCAACTAGTATGTGCTGACCCGCTCTAACCGGAATTAATATTCCTTTTTTCGTTTCTACGGTGGTAGTACGTTTCTCGTCGAGAAGAATTTTCCATGAAGGATAAGGGGCAAGATTCAGAAGAATATCTTGGTCAGCTTTCGCATTGATTTTTGCTTCAATTTTTTTCGACGATCCAGAAATGCGTAAAATTTCTAAAAATTCTGATGCTACGAGATAATCTCTTGGGACCATTTCGATAGATTTTGGTTTATTAAAATTCCGGGGCATGTATTCATCGGAAATTTTAGATATGGTATATCTGATTGACTCTGCCGATGTATACTTTTCTAAATTTTCTTCGCTACGAGCTTGCGGTTGAAAAAGTTTGGCGTTATTTATAAGCGTAAATAGTATTACAAAAAATAGCAAAGCAATAGATAGATATATATTTTTTTTATACTCGGAAATTTTTGATAGTGCATATCCAATGACAATGCTCATTCCGACCCCCACAATTGTTAAAAATCTCCATGGGTATTGAATATATTCGAGTAAAGGAAAAAATTCCCATACATGCTTTGAAATCGACATGCTAAAGAATATTCCAATAACTACAAGTGCTCCTCCAAAGTAAAATGCGATTGTTCCTTTTTTATTTTTACCGACAAAAACCGAATATATACCAATTAGAATTGATACTGCAAACAATATAATATTCACTTTTCCCAATTTAAAACTCATACCGTCATCGCAACCCGGAGTGGACCCACCAAAACCCCATGCTCCATTCCAAAATTGAGTAACACATATAAAATGATCTCTAAAGTCTGCTCCACCACCAACCTGCGAATGCACATTCGTAAACCGAGACTCAAAAATTACCGGCACCAAATAAAAAGCAGACAGACCCAATGCAATAACAAAGGACAATATCAAATTGGCTAAAAATATTTTTTTATGAGAGCTTTGAAATATGTGGAATAAAAAAATAGGCAAAAGAGAAACTGAAATGATAATTGCAGATAGATTGTGAGATATTATTATCAGTGCACTGCAAATCCCAAGAAGAACTGACCAAAAAAATTTATTCCTCTTTCCTTCATTCTGAGTTAATTTTAAGTACCCAAGAAAGACAAGAGGAAGAAATAGATACCCAAATTGTTCACTGAGAGCGCCTCTAACATAGGTATTCACCGCGTGGTATGGAAAAAGAGTGTAAAGCGCTGCACCTGCCAATGACCCGTATCCATTTATAAATTTTCGGAGAAAAACAAACATACTCACAAATGACCCGGCTGTCGCAATGAGAAAAAGCAGCTTGGCCGCATCGATAACATCAAATCCAAGAAATGTTATGAAGGCACCAAGATAATATGGAAGAGGAGCATAAAAATTAAATATCGGGTACCCGTACCCGTATCCCAAATGCTCTACCCATCTCACCGGAAATTGTCCATCAAGAAGCGCTTCTTTCATTAGAAAAATTCTGGTAGGCTGTGTGTCATCATGCATTGGGAAGTAGCCGGTGAGAAATAGATTTTTTACTGCAAAAAATCCTACGACTATACATGTGACCCAAAATAAAAGAATTGAAATTTTATTCATTTGAATACTGTATTAATAATTTTCTTCGCCGGAACCATTAATAAAATGAGTCCTCCTAGTATTGAAATAAAGTTTGCGACCGATCTTACCGGTGTTTCATCAAACGACACCCGAACACTCTGATCCCCTTTTAAAATTGGTATATACATAAGCCCGTCATCTTCTGTAAAAGGAATTTTTTTTCTATCGTCATTAATTTGGTAGTTCCACCCTGGAAAATAAATCCTATTTACCTTTACAGACCCGTTAGTCTCGGCAACTACATCAAACTGTATCTTATGTGAATTTTTTGTAATATTTTTAATTTCTATTTCTCCTTCATGCTTTTCTACCCATTCCACAGGACGAGATGTCTGGAATTTTTTTACCGTAATTGGCATATATTCCGAATGTGTTGTTGTTAGAGATTCGTTCGTTTCGTAAAAACCTATATCATGATGGGAATATTGCTCCGGAAAAAGGTACCGATCTGAAAAAACAAGAACAATAAGAATAATTATTCCTCCAACGACGATTCTTACCCTCGGCAAAAAGGTATACACTACATAAGCTGCTAAAAAAGAAATCGAGACGAGTGTGACAGATAACAGTCTGAAAGGAAATTGAATCCACGACGAAGGAATCATCTCCCAAACAAATCCACTCAAAGATATTGTAAAAAAGATTAATATCATAGAAAAAACCACCGAAAAAACAGCCAAATATTTTTTTTCTGCAATCCTTTTTTTAACAAATACCAAAATTAAAGTAATAATAGTTGCGATAAGGATTACAACAGATCCCAAACCAACCAAAGAAAAAGAGGCGAAATGCTCTATTGGGTCAGATATTTCTGTTGTTGAGAACTGTGTATATTTCAACTCAAGAAGTGAGGGAATTGTAAAGAACGATGACATCATCGCACCTATAGCAAGTGGTGCTATAGTCCATTTAAATCTTTTCCTCACCGAAGCATACCCAAGAATAAATAATGTAAATAATAATGCAAGAGTATTGTGTGATACGAGTAGAAAAAAATATCCAAGAGCTGTAAAAACGACCGATTTTCGCTCGATCATCCACAAAATAAACGGCACAATCGAAAGACTCATGAGCTCTCCGACCGATCCTCTTTTATATAGGTTATACAAATGATATGGGGAATACGTATATACAAGAGCTCCGACATATGATGCGAACGGTGAAAAATAATTCTTGAGCCAGAAGAAAGAAAATACCGCTCCTCCCATCATGAATAAACTCACAAGAATTTTAAATACTTGTAAAGAATCAAATCCGACAATCTTCAGGGGAACACCAATATACATAAATCCAGGATATAAAAAATTTGCGACAGGATACCCATAACTATAATTGAGACGATCTAAAAACCTTACTGGAAATTGTCCATCGGCAAGTGCCTGGTAGAACGCCGAAAATCGTATAACCATCCAATTACCGTCATCAGTTACAAAAAATCCTGAATGCCAAACCCCATACAGACTTGGTAACACTGCAAGAAAAATAATAACAACCCAAAACAGATTAATTTTTTTCAGATAAGACATATGCTATATCGGTTACAGGAAATTGATGAATTTCCTGCCCAAGATTAATAACGACAGGGCGTTGCGGATAAAGAATTTTTTTGATAATTTTTTGCCCTCCATCTATATTCTCGTCTTTAGTAATAAATAATGTTCGTTCGAGTTTTGAATCCTTCTCCCAATCGATCTTGCGAAATTCAAATTTACCAAAAGACTTAACTTTAGAAAAACCCTCCGAATCATCGGGCTCCCTTATAACTGTTCTTTGAAATTCTTCCGGGTTGTATTTCAAATAGTAAAGTAGTGAAGTGTAAACAAGTCCAGTACTGTTGTCGACGATAATTTTGTCATATTTTGACTCACTCTCTTTTATCGAATCCGCAAGAATTTTGTCCTCGGAATTCCATTTTTGTGCATAAAAAATTGGAAAGCGTGAATAATACGATGTTAAATAATAAGTAATATTATAGAAAATAAAAAGCAGTATTATCGTGTAGGAAGCAATTGTAAATCTTCGACCTCTTCCGGAAATTTTTTCGAGAATCCACAAAAGCCCATACGCTGAAAAAGTGATGTACGGAAAAAGCAGGAAAAAACTTCGAGTCGCATGAGGCGATTCACGAGTAAGAGCAGCTACACAAATCACCACTATCGCCCACCCAAACACCAAAAATCTCCATGCTTCTTTTCTAAAGAGGATAAAGATTATTCCTAAAACAATAGTAAAGAATTCAAACATATAAAATTGTCCGACATTACCAATCCCATGATTTCCATGGGATGATCCCGTTATGAAGAAAAATTCAACCGATGTGTACGAAAATATATGCCTTACGTATTCCCATAGTGTTTGTGTGGGAGAGGAGAATAATAATTTTTGTAATAGTAGCGGGAAATCAGACACATAACTTCTCATCTCGAGCAGAGGTGCTTGAATTGCAGCACTTGATGTAATTAACGTGCCTCCGGCCGATCCAAAACCCTCCGGTCTCAAGATTGTGATGAGAAGAGGTAGAATTCCTACAATTACAATTGCTCCGATTATTATTTTTTTAATCGATGTCAATTCTGTAAAATTCTTTTTTCCGTAAAACACCACTACTATTAATAGTATAGGAGCCAGAAGCCTTGTTAGATTGTAGGTATAAATTGCGAGAACAAAACTTAATATTCCTGTAACTAATGCTGTGTATGAGGATTTTTTACCCAGCAAAAAGTATGTCCCGAAAGTGAGAAGAAACAATGAAACGCTTACTTCAAATGTCGCTCTTCCATAATGGATATGCCATGGATTAATTGCCAAAAGAACCATTGCAAAAAGCGCCAAATTATTCCTGCCCGTGAGTCTTTTAATAAGTAAGTAAAAAATTCCGACCGTTGCAATACTAAAAAAAGCGGATACTGCTCGTGGTGCTTCATCTGTAAGACCCAATATTCTAACCGGAATTGTAGTCAAGTAAATATATACCGGAAGCTTATAATCTCCAAAGGATTTGAAATACAAGGGGTAAGATTTTCCATATTCGTCCTTTCCAGTTTCAATTATAGAATATGCGTTGTAACCTATTGCTGTTTCGTCCTGATAAAGACCATTAGGCACATCACCTAATTTATAGGTTCGCAAAAAAAACCCTAAAATAAAAATGGCCAGAAAAAGAAAGAGAGTTCTATTTTTTCTTATGACTCCAGATAAATCCATATGCAATAAGAATTATTGCCGACCCCAGGGATATTCCTGCCGATGTAAAATCTCCAATATTCCCGGGTCTTATTCCGGCATTATATTTCAATTGTATATGATGCCGACCACGAATGACAGGTATTGCCCGAAATGCGTGATTTGCCCTGACAATTTCTACCCTTTTAGGACTTACGACTTCCCACCTCGGATAATACGTATCCGATATGAATACGTATCCTGATCCGGGTACTGTAATGTCAAAAGATATGACATTTGGCAAATACTTAAGGTTCTGAACATCAGAAACTACGGCAGATCCCGAAGCAGGCTCTCTGCTTGCAGACTCAATAATGATTGATTCTGCCGGATTGAATGATTCTGAAAAAAATCGGTTTTCAAAATCATCTTTTCCACTGGCGAAAACTACCTTGTCGGTAAAAAATATGCGTGGAGCTGCAAATTTATTTTCATAGATTGACCAGTTATTTTTACTATATGCGATATCAAATCGGCCGGGAACAAAAGTCTGTTCCGTGGATCCGTTTTCAGCCCTGTCGATTATATACTTTACCCCGAGACTGTCTAAGACCCTTAGTCTCGATTGGTTCTTTGCAAGATCATCCACCCCGAATCCAGGTGCAATCAATGCATTAGACCTTGATTCGCCATCGAATTCACGCAGAAGCTTCCCATCTTTAGATGAGTATAAAAATTCTCCATACCATTTAGGATAAAGGGGATCGTAACCGTTTGGAGAATAGATCTTATATTGTGTTTCAATATTCGGCTCAAAAGATGCAAACCCATATCCCCATATTCTATTTATTCCAGCATTCTCTTTTATAAAAGACAGCACTTCATGTGGTGGAAATAAAAATTCTTTTGGTGAAAACGGATTAAATTTGAGGAAAAAATATGACAGATCTGCAATCAAAACAAATACAAGAAGAGGCACCGAATATTTTTTAACGGAAGGAATTAATTTTGAAAG
>CAZBEA010000034.1:0-10626 GCA_964490835.1 uncultured Gammaproteobacteria bacterium | reverse complement strand
ACGACGACCTCTCTCATGTGGTCCCCATCAGTCAGATAAAAATCGGCGACACAGTTACCATTCAGGGAGTTGTTTCAAATGCAACAATTATTCGAACTAAAAGAGGACTTTCTATTCAAAAAATTGCACTTTCCGATAATACCGGCAGTATCGATCTGACATTTTTCAACCAACCGTACATTATAAATGTGTTTAAAATTGGAAAGAATTTTAGCGTTTCAGGAAAGGTTGGATTCTTCAGCAAAAAAATAGTACTTCAAACCAAATCATACGAAGAAATTATCGATGTAACCCAAAACCTTAGGCATACCGGCAAATTAATTCCGGTGTATCCTGAGACATCGGGAGTTACTTCCAAGTGGTTTCGCAATAGGATTTCTGAACTTTTAGTCGATGTCGACCAATTTCCCGAAACCCTTCCCAAAGAAGTCATTCAAAGTGAGAATTTACTCCCGATTAATGAGGCGCTTAAAGCCGTCCACAACCCCCACCATATTGAGGCTGCAGAAGACGGGAAAAGAAGACTCGCATTTGATGAGCTGTTCTTCACACATCTACAAGTCCTCAAAAGAAAGACTGAGTGGGACAAAAAGACAAACACTCTGCCAATTTACTATGAGGCTCATAAAGATGCAGTTCAAACAGCTATTAATACACTTCCATTTGAATTAACCGCCTCGCAGAATAATGCTCTTCAAGATATTTATTCCGATTTTGCAAAAACCTCACCCATGAACAGACTCCTTGAAGGTGATGTGGGGTCCGGAAAAACTATCGTTGCTGCAATCTCCATGTATCTTGCCCACTTGAACGGTTTTCAATCCGTTCTTATGGCACCGACTGAGATTCTGGCAGTTCAACATTTTGAGACAATAACCAATATTCTTTCTCCTCTTGGGTTAAAAATTGTTCTTATCACTTCGTCAACTAAAAAAACGCAAAAAACCCGGGATGACTTTGATATCGCCATCGGGACACACGCACTTCTTCATGCGCGACTTGATTTTAAAAGTCTTGGATTTATAGTCATCGATGAGCAACAGCGGTTCGGAGTAGGACAGCGCACCAAACTGCGTGAAATGGGAGAAAACCCACACCTCCTGACAATGACTGCAACCCCTATCCCGCGAACGATAGCATTAACGCTCTACGGGGACTTGTCTCTTTCATACCTAAAGGATATGCCAAAAGGCAGAATAAGAGTCAAAACCTGGCTAGTGCCGGATCAAAAGAGGGAATCGGGATACGAATGGGTTAGAAAGAAAATGGCTGAACGAAAAAAGGGAGAAATTGCCGAAAACCAAGTTTTTGTTGTCTGCCCGTTTATAGAATTATCCGAAAGCAATGAAACAGTTAAGGCTGCAACGGTTGAATTCGAGCGCTTAAAAAATGACGTATTTAAAGATTTCAAAGTAGAAATGCTACACGGGAAAATGACACAAAAAGAAAAAGAGACAATTCTTGCAAGATTTGAAAAGGGAGAATCGGATGTCCTTGTCACTACACCGGTCGTTGAAGTCGGAATTGATATACCAAACGCGACGATCATGATGATCGAAGACGCAGACAGATTCGGACTTTCACAACTTCATCAACTACGAGGAAGAGTTGGAAGACGAAGCAAAGAGTCATTTTGCTTTCTTTTCACGCAAAATACCTCAGACTACGTGACCAAGAGGCTCAAAAGTCTTGAGACGGTATATGACGGTGCGCAACTTGCCGAAATTGATCTTGAGCTCAGGGGCCCGGGGCAAATATATGGTACGCTTCAGCACGGAAGCCCGGACCTGGCAATTGCTTCATTTAGCGACTATGAACTTATAAATACTTCGCGTATTCAGGCTGAAAAAATTTATAAGAATATTCAGCGTTTCCCGGACTTGCAGGACAGGCTCAAATCTTTTATAATACAATCTATTGCGCCGGACTAGAAAAAGTCTGGCATTATCTATGGCACACGAACCAAAGAAAAGACATTCAAGACAACGACAAGGTCAAAGACGGGCAAGCATCAAACTTTCTCTACCGAACCTTTCTGTCTGCTCAAATTGCAAGGCTCCGATAATGCCGCATACAGTTTGTGGTACGTGTGGATACTACAAAGGTCAGAAGGTAGTGTCGGCCTAACCAACGATATGAAGACCTCCCACGACCCCCGCCACAAGCGTAGGCAGGATTTAATTCAAAAGCTTTTTGCATCGAGTTTTTATGATCACCCGAAAACGGACGACAATAAAACGGAGGAAATTCTCAAAAATTCGCTGCAACTAGATGAAATTATTCGTACCATCGCCCCTGAATTTCCTGTTGATAAAATTAACAAAATTGATCTGGCAATTCTCAGGCTTGGTGTATATGAGCTGACAATTGAGAAAAAGGAGCCGGCAAAAGTTATAATTGATGAGGCAATTGAATTGGCAAAAGAATTTGGGGGCGATTCGTCTCCTGCTTTTATAAACGGATCTCTGGGGAAGTACCTGGAGACATTACAAAAAAATGAATCTACCGAAATTTAAAAATAGCGATTTATACAATCAAGTCTTTGTTCATAGGTCATATCTGAATGAGTCAAAAGAAAAAATTGAGTCGAATGAAAGACTCGAGTTTTTGGGTGACAGCGTGCTTTCGTTTTTGGTATCTTCGTTCATTTATGAGCAATATCCGGAATTAAAAGAAGGAGAGCTCACGAGCATGAGATCGGTGCTTACAAATACCGAAACATTGTATATTCTTTCAAAAGAAATGAATCTCGGCGAACTGCTAAAAATGTCAAAGGGAGAGCTTGCGAGCGGAGGAAGAACCAACAAAACAATCCTCGCAAACACTTACGAAGCACTACTGGGGGGAATATTTCTTGACGGAGGACTTGAAGCGGCACGATCGTTTGTCCATGACACGATATTGATTCGTATTGACGAGCTTGTAAAAAATCAAGGAATGAAAGACGCAAAGAGTAGACTTCAAGAAATTACGCAAGAAAAGAGCAAAATGTCCCCCGTTTATAAAATTCTGAACGAAGAGGGACCTGATCATGCCAAGATATACACAGTCGGGGTATATCTAAATGACGAGCTCCTTGCGCAAGGAGTCGGCAAATCCAAGCAAGACGCCGAAAAAGCGGCAGCACAAAACGCCTTACAATAACCCAAATCCCAAACTACAGATTGACTCTCAGCCTCGATCTAGTGTATACTACTCGTTATGTCACTTGTAATCAGACTTACTCGAACCGGAAAAAGGGGAGAGAGAAAATACAGAATTGTAGTTAAGGAAAAACGCTCGAAAAGAGACGGGGATTTTATCGATCTCTTGGGTTTCTATGAGAAAAGAGTCGACGGTAAAATTACAAAGGAAATAGATACCAAAAAAATTGCCCAGTGGCGTAAAAATGGGGCGCAAATTTCCCCAGCTGTCGAAAAGCTATTATGAAAGAACTCCTTTCTCATATCCTCAAAGGAATAACAGGCGTAGACATCGCTGTTGAAGAGAAAGAGGAGGACGACATGACGATATTCACAGTTTTTGCACCGAAGGATGTAATTGGTAGAATAATCGGCAAAAACGGCAAATCAATTCACGCCATCAAAACTGTTCTCAAAATCCGCGCGATGAAAGAGAACAAAAAAATCGATATTGTTGTTCAGGAGGAGTAAATATCTTCACGCCCTCATGATTTTTAGTGTCATAACGCTTTTCCCATCTTTTTTCACAGGCATCTTAAACGAGTCTATGCTCGGGATAGCGAAAGAAAATAAATCCCTTGAAGTCAGGCTTGTGGATCTTCGAGACTTTGGTGAAGGCAAGCACAAAACTGTTGATGATAAACCATATGGTGGTGGAAGGGGGATGATTTTAAAAGTGAATGTTTTACACAAAGCCATCGAGTCCGCACGAATAAAAAATATCAAAAGGGAAATTGTCATTCTCCTTGATCCTCGCGGCAACACTTTTACCCAACAACTTGCTCAAGACCTCACCCAATACGACCACATCATTCTCATTGCAGGTCATTATGAAGGATACGATGAGCGTATCAGAAATTACATCGATACCGAAATATCTCTTGGGGATTTTATCCTCACCGGGGGTGAAATTCCTGCCATGGCATTAATAGATTCCGTTACACGACTTATTGAAGGGGCGATTTTAGATAAAGAGGTTACGGCCAGAGAATCATTCTCGGAAGAAAACGGACTTTTGCTTGAATCGCCGCAGTACACGCGACCAGCCGAATATGACGGTTTTACAATTCCCGAAGTCCTTTTGTCCGGAGATCATAAAGAAATCGAGAAGTTTAGAAGGTCTGAATCGGAAAAATTAACCAAAAAATTCAGACCTGACCTTATTGAGAGAAAGATTTAATCTTTTCGATAACCTCTATATCTGTTGCCTTGAGAGGCGCGACCGTATCCCGTTGTGCAATAGCTTCACGATTCAACGGGTGGTAGAAAAATTTCAAACTAAAACTTCCTGTAGTATCTTTTGCAGAAAATTCGGTAATTTCTGAAATCGGTGCAAGATTCTCAAGTGAGGTCACAAAAGCAACAATATCCTCAATCCGGTCTGCTGTGACGCGAAGTTCAATTTCAAGATATGGCACTTCATCGTTTCTGGATGAAACGCTCTCTTCCTTTTCAATGCTTTTTTTATAAATAGTTCCGGGGCTGACCACATACCCGACGATTTCGACATCCGAACGGAGTGCGGCAGTATTAAACGATGATATCGCAAGTGTTGCGTCTTGGTCAAAGGGCAGCGCACGCTCAAGCTCCGATAGTGTGTCGTCCAGGCTTGATTCATCGAGTGAGGAAAGTGTTTCAAGCGAACCCTCAAGGAGCGATATATCGTCTTTAACGTCATTCAATTCTTTTTTTACGACCTGAAACTGACTAAACTGAGGGATAAGAATTTGTAAGATAATAAAGAACCCAAAGAAATACAAAGCTATAGGAACCAAATTTGGCCGATATTTATTAAAATAATGAAGTAATTGAGTCTTTTTCATCTTTCTATCGTCGTGCCGGCGCTTTTTTATCAGTCGATTCGCGTTTTATGGAAAAAGATGTAATATACTGTGTATTTTCCGAATCAAGTTTAAAATTCCCGAGCGTAATCTCTCCGAAATTTTTATTCGCTCCGCTTCCAAGAGCGGGTAATTCATCTTCGATGAGTGTTTGGAGCGCGCTCAACGAATCTGAGGATAATGAAAAAGATATCTCTTCTTCATCATAGTTTATCGACACAATTCGAATCGACTGGGGAATTGACGAAACTATTAGATTTATATTTTCACCCGCGGCATTTCTTGCCGTTAAAAGAGAGCGAATTTGTCCAAGACGTTCTTGAATCATAAGTAATTTATCCTTTGTCACGCGTTGCCTGACAATTTGCGCTTGCAGATCCGCCTTATCCTCAGTTAAATTCGAAATCTGTAAGTTCACAAAGAAATTAATCAGAAGAAGAAGAATAGTCGTTGATACACCCGCGCCGAAAAAAATAACCGAGGAGAGAAAAAATTTCCTCAGCGTTTTTTTCTGAATAATTCTTTTTGTGGCAAGGTTTATTGAGGGCTTCATATAAGGTCTCTAAGAGCCAAGCCAAAGACGACATTAAAACTTGGCGCTTCAAGCCTTAACTCATTTGGAATATTGGTGATCCCATAAAGATCCCAACAATTCCCAACAACAATCTGGGTGTTCAGAGAGTTGGTAAAATATGCATCAATTCCCGGCAAAAGAGCAGTACCTCCTGAGAGAATAATCTGGGAGATTTCCTCCTTATACTTTTCTCTATACAACAAAAGTGCTTTTCTTATGTCGCCTGTGATTGATTCAAGGATAGGTGCCAGTGCTTTACCAATTTTTCCTTCAAATGCTTGCTGGTTGAGTCCGTATGCCTTCTTATAGTTCTCTGCCTGCGCCAAGTCTATCCCAAGGTCGGCAGAAATAGCTCTAGTGATTGCCGTTCCACCCAACCCAATAGGAAAAACCATTTGCAAAATTTGATCCCGAATCACCGCGATAATTGAAGCTGATGCGCCAATATGAAGGACTAAATTCGCAACTTGAGTCGTAAAAAGCGGGGAGAGTGCGCGCTGAACCGAAAGTATTTCCGTTTCAATTGATTCTCCGACAAGGTCAACCTGTGTGAGAATTCTTTCATACTTCTCAAGTACCGCAGTAGGTGCCGCGACCAGCAGCACATACATACCTTTTTTGTCTTTTTCCTCAAGTTTTTGAAGAACTTGCCAGTCGGTTTTTACCTGATCCAGGGGGAGAGGGATATATTGCTCCATTTCCCACTTGAGCGCTGCCGCGAGTTCTTTATCTGAGAGCAGGGGCATCTCAATAATTTTTGTATACACCTGACTTTCGGGAAGCGATACATTGACACTTTTCTCCTTTATTCCAGCTCTTGAAATAAGGTCTCTGAGAGAATTTGCAAGCTTCTGCTGATCCACAAGCGACTCAGACATTATTCCTTTGGTTGTGTTGGGCGCGACAATAACAGAGTCCAGTTGAAAAGCCTTCCCGTTCTTTTTCAATTTGCAGACTTTAATGGAGGTCGTACCGATATCAAGACCGAATGTAGTAATCATTGAGACAGGACATTATATGGGAATATCTCAAGAGGTATTTGCGGGTAGGAAGAGAACAGTGTAATCTTTCGTTTTACGTCGCCTGCAGATCCCTCGGAAACAATCAAAGACCCTTGAGACGGGAACGGTTCACCTACTGAAGATATTCCAATTACACCGGAGTTAAAAATCGGAATCACCTTCATTACACGGCCTTCTGAAATTGGGATTGCCGGCGTACGGTATGTGAACGAAACATTCTGTATCTCAGAGTAGACTCCAGGTGCCACCTGGGTCGCATCCTGAATTTCGCGGGGGGTAGACGCACAATCCGATGCGTCAAATACACGCTTTTCGTATGTGGGATTTGCTTTGGGACCGGTGAGCAGCAACACTTCAAGTGCCGGAATTACCGAACGCCCGCCGGACTGAGTGCAATCATCCTGGTCTGATGTTCCCCAGTAGATATAAATATTATTTGGAGAGAGTGCCCCCATTGGGTTCTCATACACAAGGGCAGGGTCATCTGAGTATTGTGATAACCACACATCGGCTCCTACTCCCTGCTGAACCACTTCTCCACCATTCAGAAGAAGCGAAGTGCCCTCAGAACTCGATAGGTCTGTGGTAAATTCTGCATTATTCCCGAATTCGTCGGAAATTGTCGTGGTAGATCCTGGTGTTGGAACTCGATTAAGAGCTTGGTCGATTCCCGCTTCCGCAGCTTGAAATGCGCGTTGGGACTCCTCGTTTTGTCTGGCAATTCTGATATTTGTGATTGTGCGCGATGCTATCGAAAGACCTACGGTAAGCGCGATGATCATAACCAGAATAACAATTAATAGAATCTGACCGCGTTCGTCTTTTAGCCGCATATTATTATGATACGTTTGAGTCAAACATTAGTCAAGTTATGGCTGATAATTCCGCAACTTTACGGATGTTTTAAAGTCGGCCGACGCCTGATTCTCGAAAGAACTGCTTGAATTCTCATCTGTCAAAGTAAAACCAACCTCAATTGATGGTGCAGAGTAGGGATCATCGAGCTGCTGAATGCATTTAAAATAGCACGTATTAAGACTTGCGGTATCAATCCTCACTTCGGATGTGTCCAAAAGCCCGACACTCATCGATGCGCTATTGGAAGCAATTGTCTGATTCGCGCAAATGAGTGTTGTTATCCCACCATCAATTCGTCTCAGATCAATTTCATTTCCGACAGGTTGAGCCGTACAATCACCGTCCTCATCAAGAATCTGACCGGTTGTATCATGGAGTCCTACAACCGCATCTGATGATATCAGAATACTTGAAATAACCGAGAGTGCATAATTGCCATTCTGTGCGATGGCGTTTGAGGTTTGGGTTTTGTTCGTACCGCGTAAGGTCGAAACAATTATGCCCGTCAAAATACCACCTATTGCAACAAGAACTCCCGCAACCGTTAAGAGCTCTATAACTGTATAACCCTTATTTGAATGTAATTTCATAGAGTAAACCCACTCCTTCTCTGGGTAAAGCAAGTAACAAGTTCTGACTTATGGCAGTATTGCTCTTCGAGAGTAGGGTTTTGAATTTCACGTGCGCATTTTCCACTTGTCCAGTATACACTTACCGTTACCCGTAATTCATCGGCACCTGCCGTATTTTCATCGCACTCAATACCGCTTTCAAACCGAACTTCTCTGACAAACTCAGAACCGATGTTTTGCTCAAAAAACCCTTGAGAAATTGTATTCGTCTCATCCATAAAGTATCGCGAACCGGCGGGAAACGACTCATAAAAATTCTCCTGATTTTCGTAGAGATGTCTTATGTATTCAATTCCGTCTTGCGCATATTTGGATGCGAGGTTATGGTTTTTTAAATACGTCGAATTACTCAGGCTCGTTGTAACAGCAACTGATATCGCTGCCAAAATGAGCATTACGACTGAGAGTGCCACAACGACTTCAATAAGGGTTTGACCACGATTATTAAATTTCATTTAAATTTGCGGAATTATCGATACGATACGTTTTGGTATCTGAGCCATTTGTGACGCTTAATTGGCAATTTGTACCGTTAGGCTCCAACAATACCTCGCCTGACAGAGTTGTAAATACAAGAGCCTCACAATCTTCTTGATTCAGAGCGCCGTACGTCACACCGTCTTGAAAGTTTCCGCTTCTTGTTACGTATATGTCTTGGCCGCACGTAATTACAATCTCATAATCTCTACCGGAAGTCTCACAGTTGGATGCTTGTCTGCAAAAATTGATTCTATACGAAGAGATAGATTGAACACAGTTGATATTTTGGCCGGATTCGGTTATTTCGGGTGTAACACCCGAAACAGCGCTATTTTTTGCATCATCTACAAATGATTCAAAGGTGCGAATACTACCCGTTAATCTTTGACTGTCGTTATACGAAGAGAAAGAGACAAAACCGATTCCGGCGATGATCGATATAACACTAAAGACGACAAGTAATTCAATAATCGTGAAACCTTTTTGCGATCTATTTAACCCCGCATTCATAGATTAAGGATTCGTGAAGGTAATTCTTCCTTTGAAGGGATCAGAGCAGCAGGGGTCGCTTGACGCTTGGCAAGATGCGATCGTATTATCAGCATCTGCGGCATTTTCAATACACGCATCGAGTTCGTACGAGTTGTTGCCTGCGTCGTAAGAATACTCATACTCCGTCGATTGTCCCGAAGATATTGGGTCACACGGAATTTCCTGCATATATATAACACTTGTATCATTGGGATTTACAAGTTGATTACCACAAACAATTGCATTTGGATAGCTTCCAACATCGGCTCTATATAACTCAAGTGCCTGTCGAATATTTTGAAGATCTGATTTTCTCGTTGCGTCACGACTCCTTTGTCTTACTCCGATAAAATTTGCCATAAGAAGGGCCGAGAGTATAGCAACAATCGATATTACTACCAACAATTCTATTAAGGTAAACCCTTTTCTCATGTTCTTTTAATCTTATATGTTTTTGTAATAAAAAATCAAACCTACTATTCCACTTCGACTACGGCGTTCGGACTTGATAGTCCATAATCGCATGAATAGAGCTCGGGATCGCCCGGATCATTAGAACCGTCGTTTGTGCAAATAACAGGAGCAAAATCACAACTATAAAGATCAGATCTGCAGCGTGAGGGGTCGGTTTTAACATCAAGACTCGCAAAAATCCAAAACATTTGTCTATCGCTACTTACGTGGTATAAATACCTTTTGCTTCCCGACGGATCTTCTGGCAAGAGATCAATATATGGCTGCCATTCCTCACCCCATGGTATTGGCTCACCCGTTGCATCATCGACTATGTAGTAATTTGCTGCCCGTGGATACTGGCTATGATCCCCATAATAGAGCTCGATCGCTCTTGCTAATTGAGCAAGATCATTTTTACGCCTCGCGTCTTGAGCCTTTTTATACTGAGCGAGAGGATTTATGCCAACAAGCACAACGAGCGAAAAAATAGCAAAAAGTCCGACTGCGGTTATCAACTCCATCAGAGTAAAACCGCAAGAAGCATATCGTATATCTCTCTGCCAAAAAGAAGTGCGACAAGGCTCGAAAAAACCAAGAACGGACCGAAAGGAACCGAATCTTTTTTGAACTTCTTTTTGCCCCATAGAATCAGTATGATAGATATAACAGAACCTGTCAAGAATGCCCCATAGAATCCGACCAAAACTCCGGGGTACCCAAGAACAAGACCCAGCGAGAATGATAGTTTGACGTCACCAAATCCCATACCTCGACCACGTGTTCCGAAAAAAAGCGCTGCAAAAAATAAACACGCAATGACTGCAGAAATTACCCGTGGGACTAGGGTTGCAGGATCTAAAATAATGAATGCGACTCCGGCCAAAACCAAAAGAAGTATAGACTGGTCGGGTATAATCCCATATTCAAGGTCTGTAAAAAATATCCAAATAAAAATAAATAAGATAGCAGTTCTTATACCTATTTCCGATAGACCCGCCCCCTGCAAAGTTGAAATATAAATCACAAATGGGACAGAAAGAGCAGATAATA
>CAZBEA010000033.1:0-11331 GCA_964490835.1 uncultured Gammaproteobacteria bacterium | reverse complement strand
TGATACCCATCAAGATATACTCCACAGTCGATACCTACAATATCACCCCTTTGTAAAATTCTATTTGTCGGAATACCGTGTACCACAACATTATTTACGGAAATGCAAATTGTATGCTTATATCCTGGGACTTTTTTAAATCCCGGCTCTCCACCCTTTTCTCGAATTAATTTTTCAGCCAAAGCATCGAGCTCGAGCTCCGTTACCCCTTCTGTTACGGAATTTATAACCGTTTCCAAGACCTCACCCAGGATCCGGCCGGCCTTTTCCATAATCTTAATTTCGGAAGGACTTTTTATCGTAATCATAGGAAAAAATAATTATACGCAAGCTTTTAAGAAAGCTTACTTGTGATCTCTGCGTGAATCTCATCTATCGATTTTTCACCGTTTATTTCATGGAGAGTACCTTTCTTTCGGTAAAAATCGATAACGGGTTCGGTTTTTTCGTGAAAAAGATTAATTCTTTTGATTATCGCTTTCAATGTGTCATCTTCACGAGCGTCTTCTGCTTCACGACCTGCGAGTCTCCATAGAGCTTCTTTATCAGAAACCTTAAGATAAAACACGGCATTAATTCCATTCTCAAATTTTTCTGCCTGAGGAACGGTACGTGGGAATCCGTCAAGAATAAATCCTTTTTCATAGTCGGGTCTTTTTAAGTAATCACTTACAATTTCGAGGGTTTTTTCATCAGAAATTAGATACCCCGCGTTCATCGTTTCTTTGACATAACGTCCTAATGGAGTCTTTTCTTTCGATAGCTGTCTAAATATGTGACCTGAAGAAAGATAAGCAATTCCCAATTTTTCAGACAGAAGATTCCCTTGTGTAGATTTACCGGAGCCTTGAATACCAATGAGGATTATTTTCATATTATTAATTAACCCTCATAAATTTGTCGTACTTTCTTTGTACAACTTGGGTCTCAAGAATTCGAACAGTTTCGATAATAACGGATACGACGATAAGGATACTTGTACCACCAACAAGAAGCGTAGATGTCCCGACAAAATTTGTCAAAAGTCCCGGCATGATAGCAATACTACCCAAGAATAGTGCTCCAATGAGAGTAATCCTTGTTACGATAAAATTTAGGAATTTGGTTGTTTGGGTACCTGGCCTCATACCCGGAATAAATCCTCCGTTTTTTTGTAATTCTTCTGAAATCTTCTTTGGGTTGAATAAAACCGCAGTATAAAAATAGGTGAATGCCACCACGAGAATGAAGTAAATTGCATTGTACCAAAGAGAGTCGGGACTAAATGCTTGCGATAAAAATGTTCCGATTTGAATGAGTTTTTCGTTGGAGGTTTGTAAAAAATAATTGGCAGCAAACGAAGGCAGAAGAACGATCGACACACCGAAAATAATTGGAATAACACCCGATTGATTTAATTTCAAAGGGAGATACGATGCTTGATTTCCCGACACCTGTGAGCCACGGACGCGTCTTGCATAATAAATGGGGACTTTTCGAACTGCCTCATTTACAAGGACTATTAACGCAATCGCCCCCACTCCTACAGCCCCGATTAAAGCCAAATTCATGGCGTTTTGTGCATTTATTGTTGTGAATGTTTGACCAAGAACTACCGGAAGTCTTCCAACAATTCCCGCAAAAATAAGAAGAGAAATTCCATTTCCAATATTCTGTTCTGTAATCACCTCACCTAACCACATAACAAACATCGTCCCGGCAGTCATAGTAAGAACAAAAGCAATAAGTTCAATGATTGAAAGACTGGCAATAATATTTTGACTTCTCAAAAGCGAATACATTCCAAGAGACTGAACAACAGCAAGTGGAACCGTTAAGTATCTTGTATACTGGTTTATTTTTTGTCGTCCATACTCACCTTCCTTTTGTAGCGCTTCAAGCTTGGGATAGACAACGGCCAAGAGTTGGAAAACAATCGAGGAGTAAATATATGGACCAAGACCAATTGCAAGAACTGAGAAATTAGATAGGGTTCCTCCTGAGAAAAGATCGAGAAGTCCCAAAAACTGATTCTGTTCAAAAAATGATTTCAGTTGAAGGGTGTCAACTCCGGCGACCGGAATGTGAGCAAAAAAGCGGAAGACTAGAAGAAGTAATAAGACAATACCAACTTTTTTACGAGTCTCCCTGTCCTTGTACGTATGGGTTAGAAGAGTCCAAAGTTTTCGCATACACTACTCAGAAACAACGCTTCCTTTTGCTGATTCGATTTTTTGTTGGGCCGACTTTGAAACCGGTAGCTTAACAATTAATGGAACCTTAATCTCGCCATTTCCAAGAATTTTTACACCTCTGAACAAAGCAGACTTATCAACAATTTTTTCTTTCATTAATAATTCTACAGTAACTTCAGACTTTGGTGAAAGACCTGAGAGTTGATCTACATTTACAGGAATAAATTCTGCTTTGTAGGTCGGGTTTTTTCCTTTCCCTCGTAGAAATGGAAGTCTCTTAATAAGAGCGAGTGCTCCTCCTTCAAATGTTGCCGGAACATCTCCATGTGCTTTTCTTCCTTTGGTTCCACGTCCCGATGTCTTACCACGCCCAGACCCATGACCTCGACCGAGTCTTCTTAAGGATTTATTTGTTGTTTTAGGAAGTGTATGAACATTCATTATTTTGCCCCTCCTTGCCTAACTAGCTCCTTCAATGCAGCAAATGTCGCATAAACATTGCTCGCCTTATTAGAGGTGCCTAAGATTTTTGATGATATATTTCTAATTCCAGCAACTTCAACTACGGATCGAACAGCTCCGCCTGCAATAATTCCGGTTCCAAGAGGAGCCGGCTTGAGCATAACTTTTGCAGCTCCTTCTTTAATAGAAATACTATGAGGGATTGTCTGGTTTACGATTGGAACTGCGATCATTCTCTTCTTTGCATAAATAATTGCTTTTTGAATAGAACTTGATACATCAGCGGATTTCCCCAATCCCAGACCGACGTTTCCATTTCTATCTCCAACAACAACCAGTGTTGCAAATCGAATTTTGTTTCCTCCCTTGGTTTTCTTCGAAACCCTTGAGATCTGGACAATTCTCTCTTCGTATTTTTGTGAATTTGGGTCAAAATTATTTTCCATAATTAAAAACTAAGTCCATTCTCCCGTGCGCTATCTGCAAATGCTTTAACTCTTCCATGATATTTGTATGAACCTTTATCAAAAACCACTTTTGTAACTTTCTTTGCTTTTGCGAGCTCTGCCAAAGCTTTTCCAACCGCTACGGCTCTTGCAACTTTATTGTCCTTTGATTTTGAGTCATGAGAATCATCTGCAGTTACCAGCGTTACACCTTTTTTATCATCAATAATTTGAGCATAGAAAAACTTATTCGATCGAAATACGGTTAGTCGTGGTCTGTCCGAGACAGCCATTATTTTCTTTCGAATTCTAGTTGCTCTTCTATCTGATTGTAATCCCTTATTCATATTTTATGCTCCTGCTTTTGCAGTCTTACCTGCTTTTCTCTTAATAATTTCGTCAACATACTTAATACCTTTTCCTTTATAAGGCTCTGGAGGTCTAATCTTTCGCACTTCTGCGGCAAAATCCCCAACAAGCTGCTTGTTAGCTCCTGTTATTATAATGATATTTTCATTAACTGCAACACTCACACCTTCTCGTGGAGTAAGTCTCACAGAGTTCGAAAACCCAACATTTAGAACTAGGTCTCTTCCTTCAACTTTTGCTCTGTATCCAACCCCAACCAGCTCTAGTTTTTTCTCAAATCCACGACTTACGCCGATGACAAGATTTGCCAAAATTGCACGTGCCAAACCGTAGAATTTTGCATTCTGAGGTGAATCGTTCAATTTCTTAACCTTGACAGAGCTCTCTCCCATCTCAATACCTATACCTTTAGGTAGTGTCATTGAGAGCTCGCCCTTTGGTCCCTTTACAACAATGACATTGTCTTGTTGTTCGACTTGGATACCTGATTCAATTGTAATAATTTGTTTTCCAATATTTGACATAGTTATGAGAGTCGGCAAATAAGTTCGCCACCGACATTTTTTTCAATTGCGCTCTTTACGGTCATAAAACCTTTACTTGTCGACACAATTCCAATTCCATAATTTCTTCCAACCTTTTTCAAATCATTTGTTGTTACATAATAATGGACTGATGGTTTGGAAATAATTTTTACTTCTGAAAGCGCCGGATTATTTTTCTTGTATAAAAGACTAATATTCAATTTTTTCCCTGTCTGTTTATCTTCTTTTTCTTTAACATCTTTAATATACCCTTCTTCTTTCAAGATTTTTGCAAGTGCTACAACATTTTTTGTGTTCTGCAGCGTTATCTCTTGCTTTCCTGCAAGATACGCATTTTTTAATCTAATTAAAAAATCACCTATGGTGTATGTGCTACTCATATTTTTACCAACTCGCTTTCTTTACTCCCGGAAGTTCTCCGAGAAGTGCTCTTTGTCTAAAACAAATTCTACACATTCCAAACCTTCTCAAATAAGCCCTTGATCTGCCGCAAAGAGAGCAGCGATTGACATCTCGGGTTGAGAATTTTTGTTTTTTCTTAAATTTAACTTCGTCTGATGTTTTTGCCATATTAGTCTACCTTTTCTTTTTTGAATTTCATTCCAAGTGCTTCAAGTAATGCTTTGGCTTGTACATTATCTTTGGCAGTTGTAACAATTGTTACCTGAAGACTTCGAATTTTATCCAATTTTCCACTATCAATTTCAGGGAACACGATATTCTCTGAAAAACCAAGTGTTATATTCCCCCGGCCGTCAAATCCTTTATCGTCAACTCCGTTAAAATCCTTCACGCGAGGGAAGACAATTTTAACAAGTTTTTCGTAAAAATCATACATTCTCTTTCCTCGCAAAGTCATTGAAAGACCGATCTTATCTCCTTCTCTCAATTTAAAAGTAGCAACAGAGATTCTTGCCCTTCGAATAACCGGCTTTTGACCACCTATTATCGAGAGGTCCTCGGCAGCAAGCTCAATATTTTTCTTGTCAACAAGAAAATCTCGAGTACTTGTGTTCAGTACTATTTTTACCAATTGTGGAATAGCCATCGGATTTTTAATCCCAAGGGATTTCCCGAGTTCTGGTTTTATTGTTTTAATAAATTCTTCTTGATATGTCATATTTATCCTTGTTTTTGATTGTGTCTTTTATTTTCGCAAATTACGCGAATAACGCCTTTGCGTCTTACAATCTTACATTTCAAACATCTTTTTTTTACTGAAGCCTGTACTTTCATAATTAAATTTTTTGACCTGATTTTTTAGCAATTCTTTCAGTTTTTCCATCTTTTGTTTTTTTAACAACAATTCGTGTTGGCTTTTTAGTCTTAGGGTCTACAATTGCTACTTTTGCAACATGCAAAGGCTTTGTAATCGTGACTATTTCAGATTTTTGGTTTTGTCCTCGTGATTTAATATGTCTTTTGAATTCATTTACCCCTTCCACCACGACCATATTTTCTCGAGGTAAAACTTTCACAATTTTACTAACCCGACCTTTGTCTTTCCCCATCATAATTTGTACCGAATCACCAACTTTAAATTTCATAAGCTATACAACATTTTTCGCAAGACTTGCTATCTTTTGAAACTCCCTTTCTTTTACTTCACGAGCAATTGGACCAAAAATGCGTGTACCCAATGGATTCTTATCTTTTTCATTCTCCAGAATTACTCCGGCATTTTCTGAAAATCTTATATACGATCCGTCTCTTCTTCGTGTTTCTTTTTTAGCTCGAACCAACACCACTTTTACCTTATCTCCCTTTTTAAATTGAGAGTTTGGAAGCACTTTTTTAACTGTACAGAGCACGATATCACCAAGATATCCGTAAGTTCTTTTAGAACCTCCATACACATGAATAACCTGAAGAAGTTTGGCTCCTGAGTTATCCGCAACTTGTAACATTGTTCGATGCTGTATCATAATTTATTTTTTATCCTCCACTTTAGAAATAACCTTAAAACTTTTATCTCGACTTATCGGTCGCGTCTGTTCGATCCTGACAACGTCACCAATATTTAATTCCATACCATTCGTATCTGCTTTAATTCTTTTTGTAACGGTAATTAATTTCTTATACACCGGGTGCTGAATTCTTCGTGAGATACTAACAACGACTGTTTTGGTCATTTTGTTAGATGCGACAACTCCCGTTAATTGTTTGCGTGCCATTATTTAGTTTCTCCTTTCGTTTTTTTAGCAGGTTTTTCAACCGCTTTTGTCTTTTCTTCGACCTTTTCTTCAACTTTTTTGGCCGAAACAGGATTTAACCTCATTTGACCCATAACTGTCAAGAGCGTTGCTACATTTTTCTTTTTAGTTCTGAGCGATGCAGACGCTGTAGATTTACCCATTTTAATATCGTGAGATAGTTCTACAATCTCTTTTTTCAAAGAGAGAACGTCCTTTGTCAACTCGTCAACTGTTTTACTTTTTAGTTCTTTTAGGTCTTTTTTCTTCATACTTAGTCCTTTTTAACAAAACTGCTTCTGATTGGAAGCTTATGAGACGCAAGCCTCATTGCTTCTTTTGCTATTTCAACCGGTACTCCGGTCATTTCAAAAATAACTCTTCCGGTCTGGACTTGCGCAACATATCCTTCAATTTCTCCTTTTCCTCCACCCATAGTGACCTCTGGTGGTTTTTTTGTTATAACTCGATCCGGAAAAATTCGAATCCAAATTCTTCCGCCTCTTTTAGTAAACCCCGCCATAGCCCTTCTGGCTGATTCTATCTGTCTGCTTGAGATATTACCTGAGGTTTCGGCTCTCAAACCAAACTCTCCAAACGATAATACATTTCCTCGTGCAGCAACCCTCTCTCGCGTTTTAGGCCTGAATGTTTTTCTAAATTTTTGTCTTCTTGGCTGTAACATAGTATTTTATGGTCTATTGATCCAAACTTTAACTCCAATGTATCCGCTTTTTGTCAAAGATGGAACCGATGCATAGTCAATATTTTCTCGAATAGAGGAAAGAGTGACCTTTCCTTGTTGTGCTCGCTCTCGTCGTCCGATTTCTGCTCCGTTAATTCTCCCCGAGAGAACAATTCTTACTCCTTTTGCACCACTTGACATAACTCTCTCAAGTGATTGTTTCAAAACTCTCTTGTATGGCATCCTCCGTGCGAGAAGATCTGCAGCATTCAAAGCAACAAGGTATGCGTTCAAATTTGGCTGCTTGATAGGTTCAACTTTAAGATCGACTTTCAATGTTTTATCCGAAGTCAAGCTTCTGATTGTCTTTATAATTTCCTTTTTCAGAATTTCAAGTCCGGACCCACCACGCCCGATAACAATACCCGGCCTAACTACAAATATTGTAATTTTCATTGTTGAAAGAGATCGTTCGATCAAGACCTCACCAACTCCTGCTTGAGCTAATTTCTTGAACAACATTTCTCGAAGCTTAATATCCTGTAGAACCGTTGCTGCATAATTTTTCTTAGAATAGTATCCAACACTCTTGAATTCGTGATGTATTCCAAGTCGTAATGCAATTGGATTAACTTTTTGTCCCATTATTCTCCTTCCCCTTTTTAACTTCTTGTGTTTCTTTTACTTCTTTTACTTCTGCTTTTTTACTCGCAACTACAACTCTAATGTTGCTTGTTCTCTTTTTATACGGTCGGATTCGGCCTCTTGCTGCGAAATGATATCTCTTGTACGAAATACCCTCATTTACCATAATTTCTTTAATAACAAGATCTCCTTTTCCTTCTTTTCCGTTGTGGACTGCATTTGCAACTGCCGAGTCCAATACCTTTTTTAAAGGAAGAGCGGCCCTTTTATGCAGTAGGTTAAGCTGTGAAAGCGCGTTTGCAACAGAGAGACCCCTGACTGCATCAGCAACGAGTCTTGCCTTTCGAGGCGTAACTTTAATATTTTGTGCAATTGCTTTGTATTCCATAGGTTATGTCTTTGATATTTCTCGAGCAACGATCTTTCCGTGTCCTTTAAATACTCGCGTTGGAGCGAATTCTCCCAGACGATGTCCCACCATAGACTCGACAATTCTTACGCTTATAAAGTTCTTACCATTATAGACAGCAAATGTATGCCCAACAAACTCCGGCGGAATCTGACAGGCTCTTATCCATGTCTTTATCTCACTCTTGTCACCCGATTCTTTTTGTTTTAATACTTTCTTTAAAACTCGTTCGTCTACGTATGGTCCTTTTTTAGATGATCTCATAATTTATTTACCCTTTCGTGTTTTAACAATAAATTTATTGGAATATTTCTTGGGTCTACGTGTTTTTCCAACAGCAGCTCGTCCGGCGAAGGTTTTTGGTGCTTTCATACCAATTGGACTTCTACCTTCTCCTCCTCCATGTGGATGCGAATTAGGACTCATCGCTACTCCTCTCACGGTTGGTCTAATACCCATATTTCGTGATCGGCCGGCTTTACCAATAACCCTATCTTTCCAAGTAATATTTCCAAGTTGGCCAATTGTAGCATAATTTTGTGCGTGAATACGTCGAACTTCACCCGAAGGCATTTTTACATGTACAAATCTTCCTTCTCGTGCCTGAATAAGCGCTTGTCCACCAGCAGAGCGTACAATTTGACCCCCCTTTCCTCTTGTGAGTTCGATATTATGAACCGGAGTTCCAACAGGAATCACAGCCATAGGCATCGCGTTACCGACTTGAATATCGCTTTTTTCAGTTGCGATAACTCTTTTTCCGACTTTAATTCCATCCGGTGCGAGCATATATCTTTTCTCACCGTCTTTATATTGAACCAGTGCGATATCAACGGATCGATTTGGATCGTATTCGATTGCCATTACTTTTCCAGGAATTTCGATCTTATCTCGTCTGAAGTCGATAACTCTATAAAATCTCTTGTGTCGTCCACCCTGGTGCCTTGTAACAACGCTTCCGGAGGAATCGCGTCCTGAATTTTTCTTTAATATTGTTTTAAGTTTTTTACTCATAATTATTCACTCTTTTCTTCAAAAATCTCAATTTTTTGTCCCTTTTTTAATGTCACTCGAGCTTTTTTATTCTTGAATTCTGCCACAGTCCTTCCCTTTTTTGTAAGTCTTGTCTTTGAACCTTTTGTAATATTTGTTGTAACCGAAACGACATTGACTTTGTATAATTCTTCAATTGCATTTTTAACCTGATTTTTATTCGCTCCGTCTTTCACCAGAAAGGTAAACGTACCTTTCGCCGCATCTTTGATCGAATTTTCTGTAAAGATTGGTTTTATAACAATTTCTGCTGCTGTATACATTATTTAGTCTCCTTTTTATTGAAATCCGACACGGCATTCTTCATGATAACGATATGTTTGTTCTCTACAACTCTATATGTTGTCAGATCCTGAACCCTTTCAACTCGCATGCCTTCGATATTTCTTCCTGCTCTATAAAATTTACTATTTTCTTTGTCTAAAACTATTAAAACGCTATTTGCTTTGCCTTTTTTATTAAGAAGTGAAAGACTTTTTAACATTTGTGAGAAAGTTTTGGTCTTACTTGTAAGTCCTTCCGGATCAATAAAGGTAATCTTTTTTTCTTTAAATTGTGAGCTCAATGCGCTAAAAAGTGCTGCTTTTCGCATCTTTTGTGGCATATCAAGTGAAAAATCTCGAGTTCGGGGACCATGTGTGATCCCTCCTCCGACAAAAATTGGGCCCTTGGCGGATCCATGTCGAGCACGTCCTGTTCCTTTTTGTCTCCAAACTTTTTTTGTCGTACCCGAAACTTCTGCGCGAGTCTTTGCATGAGCACTTCCGGATCTTTGATTTGCAAGGTATACACGAACTGCTTGAGCAATAAGAGGCTTGTTGACCCTGACTCCAAATACTTCACTTGGTAGTGAGATTGAACCTGATTTTGCACCCTTAACGCTCACAACTTCTGCTTGAAGCTTGGCTACAATCGTTTCTTTTTTAGCTGCAACTTTTACTTCTGCTTTCACAGATGATTTTTCTTTTGCAGGAGCAGCTACTTTTTTAGGCGCACCTGTTTTTTTAATTTCTTTTTTTAGTGCTTTTTCTGCCATAGTTATTTCGCTTCGACAGCTTCCTCCTTTTTCTCTTCTACAACTTCCGGTTGGTCTTCAACTGGCACCTCAGGCTCTGTTGGAGCCTCCGTACTAACTTCCGCTTCGGCATCTTCGACTTTTGTCGCTTTTGCCTCGGACTTCTCTTCTGCTTTTACTTCTTCCACTTTTTCTTCTACTTCTTGAGGTGTTGTTTCATTCGGTGCCTCTTGTGTTGCCTCTTCTGTAGCCGATTCTTCAACTGAAGCTACCTTGTATAGTGATTTGAATTTCTTGTTTGCACCGGTCTTAAGAACGGTAACAAGTGACCCGCGAGGTCCCGGTATAAGACCGATTATAGAAAGTACCCCATTTTCCAAGTCGATAATTTGAAGGTTTTTAACCGTGACGGTATCATTTCCCATTCTCCCGGACATTCTTTTCCCCTTATACACCCTACCGGGGGTAGTGCTCTGACCTGAAGATCCGGGTGCACGATGTCTATCTGATTGACCGTGAGTTTTTGGACCACCGCGGAAATTGTGTCTCTTTACAACACCTGCGTAGCCTTTTCCTTTTGATACACCAACTACTTTTACAATATCCCCGGGTGCTAAAATTTCTTCTGAAACAATTTCATTTCCTGCTTCAAGTGTGGAATCTTTTTCTAGTCTTATTTCTTTGAGGTGTCTTGGGTTGGATGCGAGGTTTGCTTTTTTGAAGTGTCCCACGAGGGATTTAGTAACCTTTTTCTTCTCTCCGAGGCCGATTTGAATTGCGCTATATCCGTTCTTTTCTGATGTTTTGACTTGAGTAACTGTGGATTTTTCAAGTCTCACAAGAGATAACGGAACTCGTGTTCCGTCTTCCAAAAAGCCTTGTGATTGGCCAATTTTTATTCCTATAAGTCCTGGTACGTCCATATAATTTTCTGCGATTAGGCACAAAAAAAGCGACTACATAGAGTCGCTTAAGAATTGCTCCTTTGATGCTCTACGTAGCAAGTAAATCCGCCATAACTAAACGCATAAACAAGTGAGATTTATTATATACATTTACCCTCGAAAATGCAAGGATTAAGAGCTTTTTTCAAAGCTAATATTGTACACTTCGAAGAAAATAACAATTATTGCTTGGTGCCGCACACTCGACAATCTTTCATGTGTGTCACAACGACATAAACAGTAGCGACCCCGACAAGTATGTACACGATCTTAACTACTACCGGCCAGCTTCCAAAAATAAGTTCTACTACGTTCAGATTAAGAAGCCCGACAAGACCCCAATTAAGTCCACCGACAAAAAGAAGGATGTATGCGACCATGTGAAGTGGTTT
>CAZBEA010000032.1:0-11342 GCA_964490835.1 uncultured Gammaproteobacteria bacterium | reverse complement strand
TCACACAATGCCCATGTTAAAAAGGAAGAAGCCAATCCTGATACGGCCAAATATTCGGTTGATGCAAAAGAACTCGAAGGTGTCGAACAAAAAGTGTCCAAACAAGCATTTCTGACATATCTGCGTGTGGTTGTTGTCTCATCGTCACATGAAGCAGCAGAAGCACATCTGCATAACATCGAGAGTACATTCAACCAATATTCGTCATTCAACTCATTCCATCCTGTCGAGGAGAAATTCTTTAAATCAAATGTTATTCTGGACTTTATTTACCGACAAGTTCCACTCTTTAGAACCGGGCATACAATCCTTACCGTAGAAGAACTTGCCACCCTCTTTCATTTTCCAAATAAACAAATTGAAAGTCCCCACATCAACTGGATGGCAGCACGTGTTGCACCCGCTCCCGGAAATATTCCAACAGAAGGGTTATATCTTGGAAAAAGCATATATCGAGGAATAACTCGCGAAATTAGAATCGGACTCGACGACAGACGAAGACACATGTATATTATCGGAAAGACAGGTGTCGGAAAATCAGAATTTTTGAAGGACATGATTTTACAAGACATACGCGAAGGGAAAGGGGTCGCGGTAATCGATCCTCACGGTGATTTAGTTGATGATATCCTGCCACTTGTTCCCCCGGAGCGCGCTGAAGATGTTATCTATTTTGATCCTTCGGATACCGAGCGCCCGATGGGTCTTAATATGCTTGAGGCAGCCAATGAGGAACAAAAACATTTTGTTGTAAATTCTATCATTGGACTTATGTACAAATTATTCGATCCTCACCAGACAGGTATTATCGGCCCGCGCTTCGAACACGCCGTACGAAACGCTATGCTTACTGTCATGTATGATGAGGGGGCAACTCTTATTGAAGTTGTGCGGGTTTTAACAGATTCAAGATATGTTCAACAGTTATTGCCAAAAGTAAAGGACCCGATTATCAGAAGGTATTGGACCGACCAAATTGCCCAAACCTCAGACTTTCATAAATCAGAGGTATTGGACTATATTGTTTCAAAATTCGGAAGATTTGTTACCAACACTGCAATCAGAAATATTATTGGTCAGAGTAAAAGTTCGTTTAATTTCCGGGAGATTATGGATACGCAAAAAATTCTTTTGATTAATCTTTCTAAAGGGAAAATCGGTGAAGAGAATTCAAGCTTTTTAGGTCTTATTCTTGTTCCAAGAATTTTAACTGCTGCCATGTCGCGTCAGGATATGCCGATGGCAGACCGAAAAGATTTTTATCTTTATGTCGATGAGTTCCAGAATTTTGCCACTCCGGACTTTGCACAAATTTTGTCCGAGGCACGAAAATACAGACTCAATCTTATCGTTGCTAATCAATTCATTGGACAGATCGATGAAGAGATTAAAAACGCAATTTTCGGAAATGCAGGAACCATCATGTCGTTTAGAGTCGGCGTTTCCGATGCAAACTACCTACAACATGAATTTCAACCGACGTTCACAGAGGCAGATCTCATCAATGTTGAACGATTCCACGCATATGTTCGAACTCTCATAAATGGAGAGCCTTCGGTTCCATTCTCTATGGATTTGACACGCGATATTGCAGCTGAGAAAAAGCTTGAAAATCCCCGTGTGGCAGAACTCATTCGTGAATTATCACGACTCAAACATGGCAAACCCGTCAAGCTCATCGAGGCGGAAATCGCTCAAAGGTCTAATCTTTTAGATCAGCCGACACCGGGCCGGATGGGGCCGGGAGGAATGAAGGGTTTTTAGGTTTTTGTTTGATATAATATTCCAAATTTACACTTCGCGTCTGTAGCTCAGTGGTAGAGCGCTACTCTTATAAAGTAGATGTCGACGGTTCGAAACCATCCAGACGCACAAAAATTAGGTACGAATATACATCTGGTATAATAAATATCCTACCCATGATTCGTTGGATTTTAGTATTTCTTCTTTTTATTGTGTCTTTTTTTATGATACGACCTCATTTTGCGTATTCTGACGAGCTCGATGATATTACAAAAAAAATTGAAGACTTAAGCCAAGCACTCGCCGAGTCTCAAAAAGCCACCGCCCCCCATGAAGCAAGCCTTACATCACTTAAAAACCAACTGGCAGCAATTGAGAGAGAGGTCGTTCAAATTGAGAACGACATTGAAGAAAAAAGAGTATTTATCCAACAGGGGTATGAGGATTTCTCAGAGCAAAAAGCTCTTTTTGATAAAACGGTTAGGAGTTTTTATATTAAAAATTACTCCTTCTCTCCACTTCTTGTTTTTGTTTCAAGTTCAGATGCCTCGCTTCTAACACGTCTTTTGACCTATCAAAAAAGAGATGCCAATCAAGATAAAGCGACTATTACCAATATTGCCATAAAATTGTCAGATCTCGAGCAAAAAAAAGCTGAACTCGAAAGCGAAGAAGTTCGGCTTGCGAGCGCAAAAGTTACGCTGTCTTCTGACAAAGAAGCAGTTGAAAAATTGGTCCTTGGAGCTCGAGAATTCCAGTCCAAACTCTCAAGCCAAATAGCAGATCTCTCTGCCAAACAAAAACAACTCATTGCACAAAAGTTGGGCAGCCTTAATCTTCCCTCAAGTCTTGGTGCCGGCCCTTTGTATTGTACGGATGACAGAAAAATTGATCCTGGATTTTCAGGATTTGCATTCTTTACTTTCGGAATTCCTCATAGAGTTGGTATGAACCAGTACGGAGCTCATGGTAGAGCAAACGCAGGACAGGGTTATGAAGATATTTTAAGAGCTTATTTTGATAACTTCAGTTTTGAAAATCGAACGGCACGGATAAAAGTACAAGGATATGGAGAAATGGATTTGGAAGAATATCTATTGGGAATTTATGAGATGCCGGATTCATTCCATTTTGAAGCACTCAAAGCACAAGTTGTTGCTGCAAGATCCTATGCACTCTCCTACACCAATAACGGCGAAAAGGAAATCTGCACTACCCAATCGTGTCAAGTCTATAAGGGTGGGAATAAAGGTGGAAACTGGGAAAAAGCGGTACGTGAGACAGCCGGCAAGACTATGGTTTCGGGGGGACAACCGATTACCGCATGGTTTGCGTCGACTGCCGGGGGGTATTTATTTCAAAACAACGATGTGTGGGGTGGAGAAAAACGTGCATGGACAAAACGATTTCGTGACACCAATGGTGATGTTTCAAGTTTTTCTGATCTCATTTCTAAATCATACGACAAAGATTCCCCGTGTCTTTATTCAGCGCAAGGTTACAGAACACAATACGGAAAATCTGCGTGGTTAAAACCTTCCGAAGTTGCTGACTTTGTGAATGTTATCCTCCTTGCTCGTGCCGATAGCGGTACAAAAGACCACTTATACCAAACAGACAAAGCGCATCCTTATGGAGGAGAGGTTTGGAATGAAGACCGCGTCAAACAAGAATTGCGGTCACGTAGTATCACACCTTACAATTCCATATCGGATATCTCGATAAGTGCAGACTTCGGTGGAGGGACGACAACTACAATAAATCTCTCAGGAGACGGAGGCTCCATCAGTTTTAGCGGAAACGAATTCAGGGACTGGTTCAATCTTCGCGCTCCGGCCAACATTCAAATTGTCGGCCCGCTTTTTAACGTCGAAAAGCGATAATTTAGCTTCGATCCCTCTAAAATGGTATAATTTCATCACATGCCAGAAGAAATAAGCGGTGAATTTGATTTAAATACGTCTTCGGAGGAAAATCCAGAAGACCATTCAGAGCCTGTCGAGGACAAAACATCCGAGACTCCACATCATCCAAGTCATAAGTATGACCACAAACCTCAGGTTAAAAAATCTCCCCACTTCTTTTCATCGTTTTGCTTTTATCCGGCGAATGTATCTTTTGAAACACAACAACCCGATGAGGAGATAATCCTTCTCATTCGTCGTGACTTTATTACCAATGTTCCGTGGATCGCGGGAGTTCTGAGCCTTATCATTATCCCGTTTCTTGTCGCTCCATTTTATGATTTTCTTTTCCCGTTTTTATCGCTTTCTGATCTAACTCTTTCGTATATTCTTGTTTTTTATTTTCTCATCGTATTTGGATTTATCATCCTAAAATTTTCTTTATGGTATTTCCATGTATCATTTGTAACCAATATACGAATTGTAGACATTGATGTTCATGGAATACTCATTCGGGACACAACAGAAACCAGACTTGAGCTTGTTGAAGACATAAGCCACAAACAGCACGGTTTTATTCCCTCGCTATTTGATTATGGATTTGTCCATATCCAAACCGCCGGCTCGCAACAAAATATCGAATTTGACAAAGCTCCCCAACCTGCACGAATCGCAGAAATTATTGGGGATAGGATTGGAGGAAAAGTTAAATAATGTTCGAAACAATCATCGATAAAATCAATCAGGACACAATTGCAATATTTGTATTGATTGTCTTTGTCGCAGTATATGGACTTCTCTCTTTAGTTCTGGCGTTTCAGGTGCAGGTTCTTGACCGCATGGTTAGACAAGTTAGTTTCTCTCCGATATTTCGCCTCCTTGCGTTTGCCAACGTGATAATTTCGGCTATACTATTAATAGTACTTCTTTTTGCCTTATGAACCAGGACGTTCTTCTGTCCAATGTTACTGCAAATTCAACGGTTGTCTCATGGGCCCAAGCCTACTCGACGCTCAATTTTTACGTGGTTTTAAGTTTATGGAAACCGATGACCCCCGAGCAAGAGGAGGGAACCTCTATTATTCCCCTTGGTAAAGACCTGTTGGATAGGCTTCAGAGAGAATTTTTTTCATTCGATGAGAAAACGCTGGACAATACAAAACAAGCAGTTATCAATGCTCTTGCGGAAATTGAAGGGAAATCGATTCACTGCTCTATTGCGCTTGCGACGATTAAAAAAGATACCCTTTTTATCGTTCTTTCATCGGGAAGCAAAACAATTTTGAGGCGCAACGGGAGATTCGGAATAATTGCTGAAGGTGAAGAAAACGAAGTTATTGGATTTTCAGGCGAAATTCAACCAAGGGATTTAATTATATTAGCGACTGAAGATTTTGTAAAAAAAATTCCACCAAAAAATTTAATTGACCTTATAGACAACCGTCCGGTTCATGAGTTATCTGAAATTATCGCCCCCGTTCTTCATACAGACGCAAAGGGATCTGAGGGCGCGATGTTCATTCAGTACAAACCGGAAATCCCGACAGGGAACGAGGAACCCGAAGAAACATCGGAAGAATCGATTGCCCCCGTCGATTATGACGAGCTCCCCGAAGAACACGAGACTGTGGAGTCTGAAATGCCCACTCGGACCGAGCAAAAAGTTCAGGACGAAGTGGAGAAAAAAACAGAGGAAGATTTTGAGCCCAAAATTCACACCTACACCGAACACGAAGAAAAATCCTCCAAATTTCCGGTCGGCGCGATATTCCGGAAAATTCCCATCTCAAAAAAATCGTTTCAGAATAGAAAAGTCATCGGAAGTATCGTTCTTATACTCTTGATCATTTTACTAGCAAGTATTGGTGCCGAATGGAATAAAAGAAGGGTTGAAAGTGCGCGTCTTGAGCTCGAAAAAATTACCGTACCGGCTGAAAAGAGACTTGATGAAGCACGGACACTACAAGACCTGGATGTAACACTTGCTCTTGAAGAATTGACACGAGCCAAAGAGGAGCTACGCAAGTCAATCGGACTCTATAAAGAAGGGTCTGAGGGGCATACAAAAATATCCGGCCTTTTATCCCAAATTGACAGCATGATACAGGAAATTGAAAAGGGCAGCGAAATCTCAAATGCAAAAGAATTATTAAAGTCCACTGGCGATCTCGGGAATATTCAAGCAACGGGGGAATTTGAGGAAAAAATTGCCGGACTTTTTGAAAATGGGTTTGCTGAAATTGAAGGGTCAAATGCCAAACGAGAGGCAGAAACCAAAGATTCGTTTTTTGCTTTTGCTCACGACGGCAGATTTTATTATGCAGCCAACAACGAAAAAATTGTCAGAATTGATAAAGGAAATGGAAACGACACAAATGTTGACACCGATAAAAGAAGCACGATTGCAATAGACACCTTCGGTGGAAATATTTATGCACTTCAAAAAGATGGTGTAATTGTTCGCTTTGCCTCAACCTCATTTTCTGATTCAAATTACCTCAAAGAAGAAGTAAACCGACCAATCGAACCTTCGTCGTTTACAATCGATGGTAGTATTTATGTAATTCAAAACAATGGCGAGATAAAAAAATACACAAGAGGCACACTTGACCCGTTCGGTGTAAAAGGTGTTGTTACGCCAATCGGACCAGGTGCGCTTATCGATACTGCCGAAGGGTTTAGTAATTTATACGTACTTGATCGAAAGAATAAAAGAATAATAATTTTGGAAAAAAACGGTAACTTCAAAACTCAACTTCAGTGGAATAGTCTTGCCGATGCTTCATCTTTTGCAGTTGATGAGAAGTCGCAAAAGGCATATATTATTATACAATCCACCCTTTTTGAAATACCCCTTGCATCCGAGTAAAAATGTCCCAAAACCCTTATAATAAGGGGTATGAAAATTTTCAATAAAACTGCTCCCAATAAATTCAATATTGAGGAGAAATATGAAGCAGGAATTTCACTTCTCGGATCAGAAGTAAAAGCCATACGACTGGGTCACATGGATCTGTCGGGCGCGTATGTAAAAATACTGAGTAACGAAGCTCATCTTATTAATGCTAAAATTTTTCCGTATAAATTTTCCAGAATTGAAGGGTATCAGGAAGACAGAAGCAGAAAACTGCTTCTGCATAAAAGTGAATTAAGAAATTTAAAAGCACGTCTTGAAACTGGTAAGTACACAATTGTTCCTCTCTCTTTTTATGAGAAAAAGGGGAAGTTTAAAGTGGAAATTGCTCTTGCAAAGGGCAAAAGGGAATTTGAGCGAAGAAAAGATTCAAAGTCACGCGCAATTGAACGTGACCGCGAGCGCGAAGCAAAATACGATTACTAAAACTTTTGTGGAGATGGGGAGGAGTGACCTCCCGTCCAAAAATCATTTTCGAAAAACATCTACAAGCGTAGTCAATTCTTAATTGTCGTCTTGCTATTAACCAATTGACAGGAAGAGCAATTCCAAGATCTTTATTTTCGAGCAAGTCACCAATCGCTTGACTTGCCTTATCTCAACTGGGTTAGTACTTACACCTATCCGTTAAGAGGAGAAACGGTGTAAATAGTGGCTACTTCTTAAGCAGCATACGCATAAGAAGGAACGAATCCTCCTCGTGCGATTCCGTCAGCATTAACAGCTGAGCGGACACGACTAAGAACTGAGTCCTTAGCATTTATTTTTTGATCCACTTTTACGGCTTTGAATCATGGCCGGCTTGCAGTTTTTAAAGAACAATTCCTGTCGAATCAATACATCCCCAGGAGAAGTATTATATCAGATTTTACATATAAGCTCAAATTGCTATGGGATATTTCTACTTTTCTTCGTGCCCAAGAGCAATTCCATATACTTTTTTTACTCCTCCCCGCTTCAGTACTCGCGCGCATTCAACAAGAGTTGATCCGGTCGTGGTAATATCATCAATAATAAAAACAGTTTTATCTTTTATTTTTTCAGAGTTTATAATTGTAAATGCATTCTTTATATTCTCCTGGCGTTGTTCTTTGGGTAATTTGAATTGAGGAGCGGTATTTCTAATTCTATTTAAGACTTTTCCTGAATATTCAAGTCTTAACAACCCCGCTAAAGACCGTGCCAGCAACTCTGACTGATTATATCCTCTTTTTTTCTGACGAGACGTATGTAGAGGAACAGATGTAATAAGATTTTGCCCGTCTTCAACCGATTTCATTAATGTCTCGTTTTGGATAAATCCTTCATACAATAACTGCCCTAACATTCCAGTCAAATCAGACAGATGAGGATTATATTTATATTGATACAAAACTTTTTTTAACAACCCTTTGTAATTAAGAATTGGGAAAATTCCGTCAATTGTATATCTGCCGGAACACTTTGGATGAGTTAGTCCATTAAAAGAAGGGTGAGTGCAAATTCCGCAAAAATAACTTTGAGCAAAATGCATTGTGCTAAAACAATTCGAACAGAGGTATGAACCAAGCTTTTTACAACCGATACATTTTTTTGGGAATACAAAATCCCAAAGCACTTCAAACATACTATATTAGTATAGGAAATCTAATCGAAGGTTTTCTCGCACGTTTTACAAATTTGACACGGACCAACCTCTGTCTCAGACTTCTCACAAACCCGACACTTCCCTGTGTGATACTCCCATTTATCTTTTCCAAAATCCGCGACGCTCCACGGATTGGATTCCCCAGAAAGCTCCATGCCCCCCGATGACCCACACCCCTGCATAACATCCTCGACTTCCTTTGTTCCCCATTGTTCAATTTGAGATTGATCAAAAAAGACTTGCGGCTCATCAATTACTACGTCTATTCCACTTTTTTTTAGTTTTATTTTCCTATAAATATCGTCGGCTTTATTCAAAATTGCGTTATACGAGAGATTTCTCTTAAAGATATCTTGGGGATTTTTAATTATCGAATCAGAATACGCATCAATAAATGGGCCCAAAATTGACACGACTTGCGAATATTCATCGCGTGTCAGCGCACCATGCTCCAGATGAAGATGCTTGTGAAGCTCGTCCGGCGTAATGTATCGAGACATTTCTTCACTGACGTATATTGGGTTTGCAAGTAAATATTCGTCAGGATTTACATCGTCTGGAATTTTTATATGTATTCCTAACTCACGAAAGCGCTTTTGGTATTCTGGGACTGATAAGGCAGAGCTGAACCGAAAGTATTTAATCTCTTCGTTACTTTCCTTCAAAAAAACATCGTAAAAATTATGCTGGTAACTCGACCCTTCTTGTCCCGGTGGGGATAGCAACACCATCATGCTTCCAACAGGTGTTTTTTCGTTAGTCATTCTTGCCTGGATTTTTTCCATACTGATGACTTCTGCATCTTCTCTCCCCCAATCAACACCCGTACCCTGAAACCTTCTAAAATTACGGCCCCGTTTTACAACACGTACCATAGACGTTTCCATTCCTTTCCCATATAGCTCCCCGTCTTTCACTTCATATGACGTCGTGAACATTCCGGCATTTAACCTCTCGCCAATATTTGAAACCATCTGGGTCCGCATATAGTCTCTCGTCTTCTCAATTGCAGCAATGCGCTCGAATGGATCCTCAATTGCATACGCATCCAAAACTCGCGTTGTGTCAAAGTTCGGATCGTATGCAAGAGCGGCACGCTCACTCTTAATGGCAGGCGGCACGTGGCCCACATCAAAACTTTGTATAAATGGTTGCGGCACTCCTTCTTTACTCATGGTTCCAACGAACATCTTTTTTCTTTTTTTTGAAATTTACAAAACGCGCTTGGGTAAAAAATAGATCTGAAAGCCTATTCACATATACAAGAACCGAAGGATCGATTTCTTCTTTGTCATTCAATTTGACTAGTCGACGCTCGGCACGACGCGAGACAGTACGAGCCAAATGCAAATATGAGCTCGTCTTTGTACCCCCGGGAAGAATAAAGGAAAGAAGCGGTGGTAATTTTTTCGTCATCTCATCAATTTCTATTTCAAATTGAGATACATGGTCGGGTAGAACTTCAAGTAGTTTTTTTTGAGCAGGAGCGGCTAAGTAAGATCCGATGTTGAATAAATCGTTTTGAATCATTTCCAGAGTTGCTTTCAGCTTCTTTTCATACGGCGCGCTTCCCAAGAATGAAACAATTATTCCGATAACAGAATTTAATTCATCGACCGTTCCATACGTTTCAACCCGTATGTGGTATTTTGATACACGAATTCCTGACCCCAAAGAAGTCTGCCCCCGATCACCACGTTTTGTATAAATTTTCATAATAAAAAAACTCGCCGTAGCGAGTCTGTAAAAAGTTTGTGGATAAGTCAAACAGAAGACAGCCTGCTCGGGCGAATAAAATATTTTGCAGTTTTCTGACTTACCCCGAGAAATCGAGGAACACAGTTGCGGCACAGTTACGGATTTTGACCGTGATTGCCTGCAAAATAGAAAGGTTTAAAAGATCTAGCACTGCGAGTAACCGCAGCTGTAACACTTCTTGCATCCTTCTTCATTCGCAAGAGTTCCTGCTCCGCATGAAGGACAAAGATCGAACAAATTCGTGTCAAAAGACGAAGGGCCGTGAGCCGAAGCAGTTGTCAGCGGAAGCTGAGTAACCGTGGGGCCATAATCTGCTGCCACCGGAGGAGTCATTTGTTGCGTTGGAGGAATAACATGGCCGTTTCCATTTGTTTCAGTTGATTCTGGTGTGGCAAGTATCGCAGCTTTAAGCTCGGCTTGTTCTTCAACTTTCCCATTTACGGAATACTTGTAGTGTCGTGCCAAAACTTTTGCAACAGCATCTGGCAAAGATCTCACTTGATTTGGCCCAAATCCGACAGCGCGCGATCCTCCGATGCCGGTCAGTTCTGAAACAATTTTCTTCATCCTGTCTTTTTGTGGAACAGGACTGTGAAGGCGTAGGGTGAACGAGATGACACGCCCCAGGGCATCAGCCATTGCCTGAACGTCTGATCCTGATTTCCCGTTATTGATAAAGACCTCGAATGGATTGCCGTTTTCATCGTGATTGACGGTGACGTATGTCTTGCCGACTGGAGATTCTGTCCTGTACGTAACCCCCTCAACCATCAACGGCCTTGGAACATCAGGATGAAGCGGTATGGTCACGGCCGGTGCAACTTGCTGTTCTTCTGGCTTGGGTGCTTCTGCTCTTTCTAAAACACCCTCTCGCGACCCCTCTCTCATATATGCAATTCCTTTACAACCCAATTTATATGCCAGAGTATAGAGTCGTTTTACATCCTCGACCGTATGAGCTTTAGGAGCATTTACGGTTTTGGAGATTGAAGCATCAACATATTTTTGTATTGCTCCTTGAACTTTTACATGATCTTCAGGTGTCAAATCGTTTGCCGAGACAAAATAGTCCGGTCGCTCGATCTTTCCCGCTTCAAGATCGGCACCGTGTTTTTCATACCATTTATCATAAAGATAGTGCCGCACCATATGAACCCCGAGTCTATCTTTTCTCTTAAATTCAAATTCATAGACGGGTTCGATGCCTGAAGTAGTATTAGACATAAGAGATGTAGAACCGGTCGGCGCTTGCATGAGAAGTAGCGAATTCCTAATACCGTATTTTGCGATATCTTTTTGCAGATCTTCGGGAAGAGTCTTTATAAAAAGTCCTTGTGGGAATTTTTCTTTATCAAATTTGGGAAATGCGCCCTTCTCGCGAGCGATTTCAACAGAT
>CAZBEA010000031.1:0-11663 GCA_964490835.1 uncultured Gammaproteobacteria bacterium | reverse complement strand
TATTGATTTGAATATTCTTTGAAGCAGCTCCACGCGCCACTTTTTCAGGATTTTCTCTGAGAATCTTTATATCTATCATAGGCTCAATTATATCACGAATACTTATTTACTTAAGAATTTTGTTACCAATTTTAACAACTCCAGGAAATGTAGATAATTTCTCTATTTCTTTTTTATCAAACCATCCTGCATTTACAATTTCACCTTCTTTAATTGAAGGCTCTGTCTCTTCATGTACCATAAGATAGATAAAATCAATATGGTAATGATCCTCGCCTTTTCCATATTTTCCTTCAATAAATTCTTTTAATACAAATGTGGGGGTCGGCACTTCTTCTTCCAACTTATTATGAAGATCTAATTTCTCACCTGAAATAAATCGTGCTTTGATCCCAGTTTCCTCATGCACTTCTCGAAGAGCCGCCTCATGAGGAGCTTCATTTTCATCGCAATGCCCTCCGGGTGGTAACCATTTATCAAATTTCTTGTGATGAATGAGGAGAATTTTGGTATGTGAGGGGTTCAAGACATATCCAGTACCAATAAATTCCTGAATCATAACGGATGTGATTGTAAGTAGTCTTTAAGTTTCTGAAATACTAGTGCCCTATGGGAAATTCTATTCTTTATTTCTTCTGAAAGTTCTCCAAAAGTCTGATTGTACCCCTCTGGGATTATGTATGGATCAAACCCCCACCCATTTTTTCCCTTCTTTTCGACAAAGCTACCTCTAAAACTTCCGACAAGAATATGAACTCTTGCTCCATCGTGAAATCCAATAACTGCTTTTACCTCGACCTTCCTATTTTTCTCCGAAGAGAGCATTCTTAGGGCTAATTCATAACTACCGCCACCGGCTTCATGAAGCAACTTAACAAGAGGCCCTGGGAATCCATTCCAGGCATCAAAGTACATACCTACATCTTCAACAATAAGTGGTTTTTTAACAATCTCAAAAGCCGCATTTGCTTTTTTTACAACAACTTCGGCAATGTCCAGAGATTGCACTTCATCTAGATCGATATCGTGTATCTTTATTGGGTATCCTAAAATTTTTTCCGCCTCACGAACTTTTTCTTTATTCCCGGTGACAAAAACCAATTCCCTCATTGTGATGCTTCAAGGAGTCTATTTTTTACAAATTCGGGATCAAGACTATTTAGAAGCCATGCTGCTTTGGGTCCGTGGTCCTTTCCTAGGAAGGAAATATATATTGCCTGAAACGCATCCTTAGTTGAGATTCCTGTGTTTTGGGCTAAATTGTAAATATGCTCCTGTAACTGTTCAGCGCTCATGTCTGGATTTAATTCACTTTGAAGTTTTTTTAAATATTCTCTCTGCTGATCAGATAGTGAACTAACATTAGGTAGTTCTTTTTGTATTAAAAACTTGTCAGATTCTGGAGCATATTTTTCCACCCATACTTTTACGTATTTAGCCCACTCTGTGAGTCCCTCTTTTTCGATTTCTTCTTCCATATTTGGCATCTGAACCCATTGAGCAAGTGTTAGAAACCGAAACTTCGGGGGAGATTTCAATTCACCCACAGCACTTAACTCAAAAGCGCGGGCCATGTCGGACCCGGTCCCTGCCTCGTATTCAGCTGCTGCTTTTACATAGTCTTCATACAACTTTGGAATAATTTGGGTACCGTATGGATTGAATTCGACGGCTGTATTTGGCGCCGTCTTAATCATCAAGAATCTCACAATTTGAGGTGGTAACACTTCTAATAATTCTTGACCGGTAAGACCCAAACCTTTTGATGATGACATCTTTTTCCCATCGTACAGAAAAAATTCATATGGTAGCCAAACGGGGGGATCTTGCCCAAAAACATCCTTGACCAATTTACGAGCGATATCGTATGTTCCCCCTGCCGATGCGTGATCCTTGCCTGCTCCCTCAATAGTAACCTTAAACACCCACCATTTTGCCGCCCACTCGACTTTAAAGGGCATCGTTGCATTTCCACCAAATGGAGCTACTTTACCTACCAAACCACACCCTTGTGCCCATTGTACTTTTGTGGGAGAGCATTCAAATTCAACCTCGTTTCCATCCCAAGAAATCACAGTGGTTGTTCCGACCTTATGACAGGTAGGGCATACGATCTGAAGCGGAAACCATGTATTCGGCACTTCTTTTTTGTACATCTGAGCATACACATCTCGAATTTCTTGTGCATGATCTAACACAAATCGTATCGCCTCATCATATTTTCCTGATCGATAATAGTCGGAAGCCAAGTATATCTGGGCCTCAATCCCAAGCTCTTGGAACATACTTCGCATCATATCGCCATAATATTGCCCAAAAGTACCATTCCCATCAGGGGCCGGCGCATCACACACTGGAATACCCATATAACTTCCCAATTGTTCTTGGAGACTTGCAGGCAACCCATCTATTGCATCCATATCGTCAAAACCAAACGTATATGTACATTCTTTCCCTTGGCTTCTAAGAATTTTGTAAAGCACATCATGAATAACAGGACCTTTCAGTCCCCCCATATGTACAATCCCCGATGGAGTCCACGCGTCATTTATCCACTCAAAACCGGTTCTATTTTCCAATATTTTATCTGCCCAAAACATACGCTTATTATACGGTATTCTTACTCGATTGGAAGTTGGTTCGCGAAGTTTAGTACCTCTACAGAAATATCTTCCCCAAGTGCAGCAATTACTTCAGTTGGTGAGGTCTCAACTATCGAACGTCTCTCCTGAACACTTCCTCGATTAATAACAGATTCGGCTGTAAATCCCCGCTCCCCCCGCGCGAACATAATTTCGGCATCAATACCCGGTATTTGGATATGCAGAGGCCCTTCTTCCCCAAAAAGGGCCTCTGCGCTCACCGGATGTAATTCAATGTTAGTCATTTCTATCCTCCTTTCCCATAAAAAAACCCCTCTTTTTGGAGGGGTAAATCTTTTGCTTCTGTCGCCACAAAGAAAACCCCTACGAGGAGTGCTTCTTTGATGACATGAAAATTGCGAAATTCATAATTAATCTATTTCTACAACAGTATATACGATTTTTCCTGCCGGTGCTTCAACTTCTACATTTTCACCAATTGCTTTACCGATGAGAGCTTTACCCAAGGGTGATTCATGAGAAATTTTTTTCTCTTTGGGATCGGCTTCCCACTCACCAACAAGCGAGAATACATCGTGCTTGCCTTTTACTTGAACTTTGACTTTTGAACCGAGTTTTACTTCTTTTTTACCTTTTGCGCTGTGGTCTTCTTTTATAATTTCTGCTCCTTTCAGAATTTCCTGCAATTCTTCGATTCTTCCATCGATTAGAGCTAATTCTTCGCGTGCTGCGGTATATTCGGAATTTTCCGAAAGATCTCCCATTGCGCGAGCTTCTGCAAGTCTTTCTAAGACCCGTGGTCTTTTGTCATTCTGAAGATTATCGAACTCTTTTTTCAGCTCTTCCAGACCTTCTTCTGTTATAAATATTTTTTTTGCGTCCATATTTTTACTATAAATCCCCCTTGGTATATGCTTTGGGGGATTGGTGCTTAATTGCAAGTCATGTTACCCTAAATGCGTCGTTCTGTCAAGATCCTGGAGTAAGATTGTGCTGCCCGGCAATTCCACGGGGGTGTGTTATTTTACGGGATTGGTCTGCTTGATAAAATGCATTTCTACGTGCAATCCAGAGTTTTAAGATAGGAAATGAGAGATTGTTCGGGTGAAATTGAATCCTATCCTCTGATATTTTTTCATTTGTAATTTTTTTCTTCATGGGAAGTGTTTGGGCTCTGTACAGTAACATATTTAGAGTCTTCAAGTATTTATTTGTATTCAAAGCTTCAGAAGTCCTTCCTTTCCCAAGAGGAAATTGAGGGAAATATTCTTCAATCCAGTTGTTTGAAGTTAGAAAATGAGTGAAGGAATTATTTTTATCATATAACGGTACGAGGTGAGCGATTTCTGAGGCGTTATACAAATTTTTTTCCTCGATTTTGGAATGGTCAATACTCACAAACATATTTGGGCAAAAAAGATTGTTCTTGTTCTTTTTCCCTCTTATTTTTCTTGTTGTCCTCAGGAGTACATAAACCAGCAAGCGAGTGATCCAAACCGAGTGTGGTGCTGTGACAATAAATAAATCTATATCGTCCTCTTCCCGTGCGTTATCACACGCCACACTCCCGCTGAGAGCAATTGACTGAATTGTCGGAATTTTTGCAAGTATTTTAACTTGTGCGTCTGCCAATTTTCTTTTCTCCTGAGAAATTGTGCTCCTTATTTCTCTTTGTCGGCAAAGGACTCTGTTTCCTTTCAGAAAAAAATATCCGTTTTTTGAATCTATGAATTTATTTAATTTTATCTCATTTCTTAGTTCATTTTTGGAAATTTTTTCACCGATATAAAATGTATATAACTCTTCAAAATTGGGTATAAAACCAAAAATTTCAAAATACAAAAGCGTGTCTACCAATGAATTGTTATTTTGCATATTGAGTAATAGTTTCATCTATTCCCAGCTTAAGTTTTTCTAACGCTGTCCGGTACGATGAATTACTAAGAGATTCATTCACAGCATCCTTCAGATAATTATTTAACTTATCTACCATAGCATTATCATATGTTTCTGAGGAAAATATCGTAGGTTCGGAGGTTTCTGCTTGGTTAACAAACGTACCGTAAAGAGTATCGGTTCTTTGAGTCTCAGCAAGATCTTTACGCGGATAAATTCCGCTTTGACCTCTTACTTTTGCAGCGTTTTCAAAAATTTTTGTAAGACTTTCCTTTTTACCTAAAAATGCCAAAAACTCAAAAGCGGCATCAGGATGCTTACTTCCACTTGAAACTCCTTCTACCCAAAAACTTGTAATAGTTTGGTTGGTCGTTGGAATGTGTGGAACGGGAACAATAGAATATTGAAGCGTCGGGTTAACAGCCCGGATTCCCAATATATCCCATGAATACCCGAAGTAAATCGCAAGATTACCCTTTGCGAATGCAAGCTTAGTATTTTCCAGAGTTTTATCCCACATACGAGGTGCTTTTCCAAACCTCGTATACACCTCCAACACTTTTTCTCCTCTCTCACCGACAGGATTGGCGAGATCCACACCGCTTTGAACCATAAGAAGAGAAACTATATCTGATGCATGTTGAATATTTTCAAATGTACCCATACCCACTCCGGCCTGTGTGATTTTGTCACTTTGATCTATCGTCGTCAGTTCGCTTCCGGTGTCTAACAATTCGATCCATTCCGTAGGAACAGGCTTACCGACGAATTCAAGAAGTTTGGTATTCACAAAAAGAGCCAGATTATCTGTATACAGTGGTACACCATAATATGCACCTGAATATGAAATGGCTTTCTTCACTCCTGTGAAGTACTGATCTTCCATCTCAAGAGCTTCGACCACGTCTTTGGGCACCGGCAAAAGATATGGCCTGAGTTGGGGTATCCAACTGTTGTGAAATCTATATATGTCCGGAGCATTTTCTCCTCCGTTCCTGATTCTGGTCGCAAGTCTTTCCGTATAGTCACCGAGTGCTTTAATATCTTGGACTTCAAGTTTGATATCAACATTTGGATGACTTGTTTCGTACTCTTCAATCAATGGCTCCAAAACTTTTGGATCCTCCCAAGCAGTCCAGTACACCAACGTTATCTTCTCATTTTCATCTGATGGCCCCCTCCTCATAAGAAAAAGTGCCAATATAATAACTATTAAGAAAACACCGAAGACAAATCCGGCAAGAAGCAATATCTTTTTTTTGGTGAATCTCTTTTCGGGAATATACTCTGCAGGTGGTGGAGGCATAGCGGGAGGTTGCGACGCCGGAGGTTGTTGAACTGATTGCGATTGCGCAGTAGACACACCTACTGGTTGTCCAGGTTGTAAATTTTGTTCCATATAGGTTCTCTTTGTCTTACTAGTATAGTATAATAATTTGATCTCAAGCAAACATAAGTAATGAAATTACGATTTCCCACAATAAAAATTCATCCTCATATTTCAAGAACCGTATCGACAGCTTTGTGGTTTATTGTCGGTTTTGTATTTACAGGAATAGCACTCTTGGGAATTCTGATTTTTTATTTTCAACAGGCATACAAAGAAAAAGTAATTCCTGGTATTTATGTGAATGAATTTAGCGTCGGGGGATTAACCAAAGAAGAACTAATCAATTATTTTGAGGCAAAAAATCACCAGATCCAAACGTCTGATTTCTTATTTAAGAGCGAATACGGCGATGTAAGACTTACCGCCAAAGATTTAGAAATTGGCTATGACACAGAGCTTATTACTTCTCAAGCCTTGGAGCTTGGAAAATCAGACAATATTTTTAGCAATATGTACATTGCACTTTTCTCATATATCGACGGGGTAAAACTCAATTACGAATATTCGGTAAATGAAGAAAAACTCCAAAGCTTATTTAAAGAAACGGCTGCGAAAATCAACAAAGACCCAGTAGACGCTCAATTCACGATAGAAAATGAAAAAGTTACTACATTCAAAGAATCAGAGGATGGAAGACAATTAGACTATCCCCGACTAAAGAACACACTCAACGTTCAAGCCCGTAAATTGATTGAGCGTGAGACTAAGGACTCAATAGCAATCAGTATCCCTATCGCAATCGTCGAACCGAAAATTACCACCGAGGAAGCAAACGAATTCGGCATTGTGGAAAAAATCGCTGAAGGGAGATCCGAATTTAAAGGATCAATTCCCAATAGAATTTATAACATTTCACTTGCCGCATCTCGCGTGAATGGAATCCTGGTTGAACCGGATGAGGAATTCTCATTTAATCAAAATCTAGGTGACGTATCACGTCTTACGGGATATAAAGAAGCATACGTAATTCAAAATGGAAGAACAGTTCTCGGCGATGGGGGAGGCGTATGTCAAGTATCGACTACTCTCTTCCGTGCAATTTTAAATGCAGGGCTTCCCATAACCGAACGCCACGCACATGCATACCGTGTGAGTTATTACGAACAAAATTCCCCACCGGGCCTGGATGCTACCATCTTCTACCCTAGAGTTGATTTGAAGTTTAAAAATGATACAGGCAATCACATCCTTATTCAAAATCAATTTGATGCAGAGACTCAAACCCTTGTCTATACAATCTATGGAAAAAGGGATAACCGGATTGTTGAAATTTCTGAACCTATAACCACATCGCGCTCTGCTCCACCCGAAGCGCTCTACCAAGACGATCCCAATCTCCCGCGAGGAACTACCAAACAAGTTGATTTTGCTGCGAGTGGAGCTCGAGTATCTTTTACACGCAAAGTCACAAAGGATGATGAGGTATTAATTGATGAAACAATTACATCAGGATATAGACCATGGCAGGCAGTTTTCCTCGTTGGAACAAAAGACTCATAGCATGATTTCAGAAAAAAACTTGGAGATTTTATCTCAACAAAAATCTGCCAAGAAAAAAATAATTCTAGTGGGAGGCTGTTTTGATTTGGTTCACCCGGGTCATATTGCTTATTTAAAAAACTCAAAAAAACTAGGAGACTTTCTGGTCCTTCTTCTTGAATCTGATGAATCGGTGAGAAATAGTAAAAAAATACTTGCACAATCACAACAGGATAGAGAGCTTGTACTTTCGGGACTGAAAATGGTAGACATGGTTATTCCACTCAAAGGAATTCTTAAGGATGAGGACTACTATATGATTGTCAAAACGATAAAACCTGATATAATTGCGATAACTGAAAATGATGCTCAATTTGCCAATAAAAAAAGGCAGGCGGATGAGTTTGGTGCAGATTTAGTAACTGTTACCAAAAGAATTAAAAAATACTCATCGAGCGCATTAAAATCAAAATTACGAAAATGAAAAAAATATTGTTTCTTTACCTATTTTTAGTCGTTATTGTTATAGGTTTGGCTGTCATTAAATTTACCGGTATAAGCGCCATACTTCCGGGAGGTGGCAAAGCGGACGCGACAACGACAATACATGATGTTTCATTTAAAACCGAGGTAGCACAAAGCGAGGAAGACAAACAAAAAGGGTTGTCGGGACGAAAATCGCTTGACTCGAATCAAGCTCTTCTTTTCATATTTGACAAGAAAGCCAAACATTCTTTTTGGATGAAAGGTATGCAATTCCCAATTGATATTATTTTTATCGAAAAAACAAGCCCGGATTCAATAACGGAAGGCGTAATTGTCGATATTGTCTCTGAAGCAAAAGCTCCCTCCGAAAATACTCCTCCGTCAGCGTTGGAAATTTTCAGTCCCGAAAAAGATGCTGATTTGGTACTTGAAATTAATTCGGGAATAAGCCGAGAAAAAGGCTTTAAGGTTGGAGATAAAGTTATATTCGAAAATGTTGAATAAATTATGCGACTCCTGGCTATTGAAACATCGTGTGATGAAACCAGTGCTTCAGTAGTTGAATTAGCTCAAAATTCCGTCAAGGTTCTCTCAAACACCACTTCTTCATCTGCGCGCATGCACGCCGTAACGGGCGGAATCATCCCTGAACAGGCTGCTCGTGAGCAAATAAAAGCAATTATTCCAGTCGTATCCGAAGCAGTCCTAAAATCACAGAATATTAAAGCAGAGACTTCTCAAGATGAATTTATAAAAACGAATCAAATCATACAAAATTCTATCGATGGTTTTGCTGTGACAGTTGGACCGGGACTTATCGGGTCGCTATTGGTAGGAGTCGAAACAGCCAAAACATTTTCATTTTTTTATAACAAACCACTCTTTCCAACCAATCACCTCCTGGGTCATTTGTATGCAAACTTTATTGCAGATGCAAATACAGTCAATACCATTACTTTTCCATTCATTGGTCTTATCATCTCTGGCGGACATACGGATCTTTTATATTTTAAGTCTCACAATAACTTTCAGTGGCTTGGTGGAACAAGAGATGACGCAGCAGGTGAGGCGCTTGATAAAATTGGGAGAATGCTCGGAATCTCCTACCCTGCCGGCCAGGAGATCGAGAAAAAAGCGAGAAAATCTTTGAATAAAAAACTTAGATTCCAAAGCCCGCTTCTTCAAGATCAGTCATTTGATTTTTCTTTTTCAGGTCTCAAAACAGAAGTTGCAAGATTCGTAAAAACTCAGAAACTCACCCCAGAAATCACAAATGACATATGTCGCGCGACACAGGACGCAATAGTTAAAGTCGTCGCCCATAAAACAGTTAAAGCGATGAGGAAATATAGCACGTCAACACTTCTGATCGGTGGAGGGGTCGCTGCCAACACTAGTTTGAGAAATACACTTGCCGAAAATGCGAAGGTAAATGATGTTAATTTGCATCTTTTCGCCCCGCGCCCCGATTATTGTGCCGATAACGCTGCTATGATCGGAGCAAGGGCCCTGCTCGGAGAAAAAGCCATAGCGTGGAGCTCTACAAAAGCCCTCCCTGAATTGTATTTTTAAACAGTAAAACCGCTATTCACCCAAGATACATTTTGATATATTTATAGTATTTTTGCGGTTGACACCTAGCCTTCTTTCTGCCTTAACTAGATATAGACCAAAAAGGCGCACATTCAGCGTCTTATGTTGGTATAGGCGACTGTGGAGAAATGAGCAATAAAAGAACAAAAGTCTTAATGTTTGGGTGGGAATTTCCTCCATTTAACAGTGGGGGATTGGGTGTTGCGTGTCATGGACTTACTGAAGCACTTATTCAAGAGGACGTGAATGTTACCTTTGTTCTCCCTCGAAAATATGGTGACCCGAGTCTTCCGGAGGTCAAATTTGTATTTGCGGATAAAAATCCCATTAAAGTCTATACCGTTGACTCGATGCTCAAAGAATACGTGACCGTAACCTCATATCAAAACAGCATCCAATTCGTAAAATCAAGAGTCTACGGTTCTACACTCTTTGAAGAAGTTAAAAGATACGCTCTCCAAGCCAAAGCTATTGCTTTGGCAGAGGACTTTGACGTTATTCACGCACACGACTGGCTCTCAATCCCTGCGGGTCTTGTTGCAAAAGAGGCAACCGGCAAACCGCTGATTGTACATATTCATGCAACCGAATTCGATCGCTCCGGGGGGCAGGGGGTTGATCAAAGAGTATACGATGTCGAACGAGAAGGCATGCACAAAGCAGATGCAATCATCGCAGTTAGCAACCTCACCAAATCAATAATCACGACAAAATATGCCGTACCGGAGCACAAGATAGAAGTCATCCATAACGGCGTAAACGAAATTGTTGGGGGAAATGTCGACATCAATCTTCAGGCATTGAAAGAAGAATACAAACTGGTTCTCTTTGTCGGAAGACTTACTATTCAAAAAGGTCCGGACATTTTCCTCAAGGTTGCGAAAGAAGTCCTTTCTCACTATGAGAAAGTTATGTTCATTATCGCAGGATCGGGAGATATGAAAGAACAACTCCTCCACGAGGCAGCTTCGCTTGGGATTTCTGATCGTATAATCTTTACCGGGTTTATGAGAGACCAAGCTCTTCGCAAGCTTTTCTCCTCAGCCGATCTTTTTGTAATGCCCTCCATTTCAGAGCCTTTTGGAATTACCGCTCTTGAATCACTGATTAGTGGGACGCCGGTTCTGGTTTCCAAGCAATCCGGCGCATCGGAGGTAGTCGTCCATTCACTCAAAACCGATTATTGGGATGTTGGGGAAATGACAAATAAAATTGTGTCTGTTCTGGCTAATGATTCTCTACAACAAACTCTGAAAGAAAACGGCTACCAAGAAGTTCAAGGTCTTAGATGGACCCGAACAGCTCGAAAGACAAAAGATTTGTATAAAAAAGTGATCGAAAATTCGCTAGAATAGATATATGCCAGCAGTCTGCCTTTATTTTCAGGTACACCAACCATTCAGAGTAAAAAGATACTCCATCTTCCAAGTTGGAAAAGACAGTAATTACTTTCACGATGACACGGACGACAGACTCTCGAATAGAAAAATTTTGGAGAAGGTCAGCAATAAATGCTACCTGCCTACCAACAAAGTGCTTCTTGATCTGATTAAAAAGTATCCAAAATTTAAGATTAGTTTTTCGCTTTCAGGTGTATTTTTAGAACAGCTTGAACTTTTTGCACCGCACGTTCTTGAAAGCTTTCAACAATTAGTAGCTACCGGGAAGGTTGAGATACTTTCCGAAACATACTTTCACTCACTTTCATTCCTGTTCTCCAAGGACGAATTTCACGAGCAAGTTGAGATGCACAGAAATAAAGTAAAAGTACTGTTTGGACAACAGCCACGAGTTTTTAGGAATACGGAACTTATTTACAACAACGATCTTGCACGAGAAATCGAACAAATGGGATATGAGGGCATCATAACCGAAGGAGCCGACCATACGCTTCTATGGCGCAGCCCGAATTTTCTGTATAGACCTAAAGGGACTAATTCAATAAAGCTATTGTTAAAAAACTACAAACTTTCCGATGACATTGCTTTCAGATTTTCATCTAAAGAATGGGCAGAGTGGCCATTAACCGGAGAGAAATTTGCTTCATGGGTAAATAATGTGAATGGCAATGGAGAAATCATAAATCTCTTTATGGATTACGAAACATTTGGAGAACACCAGTGGGAAGACACCGGGATCTTTGAATTCTTAAAAGTATTTCCGAAGGAGATTCTAAAACACAAAGATAATTCATTTGTAACCCCCACTGAGGCTGT
>CAZBEA010000030.1:0-11687 GCA_964490835.1 uncultured Gammaproteobacteria bacterium | reverse complement strand
CATTTGATATAAATTTATGAAGCTTTTCGATATCCCCATCTGGACGAAGATACGAAATAAGACCGTATTCTTCGGCCTGATCCGCAACTTCTTGAAGCGTGACAGATTTGTCATCGTTATCCCCACCCGGAACCTGATACGGTCTTAAAATAAGTCCCAAATCGTCCTGGTCTTTTTCAATTCCCATGTAACTCATAGCCATCGAAAGCGTAGCAGGACCACAATTATTAAAAGACTGAAAAATATGCAGTTTTTGAGGAATAACATGAGTATCTGGAATTGGTGACCGCGAAGGAGTAGGGAAGACTGTCGGTTCTGCCCGAACAATTCTGGGAATTATCCTTCTCCCGTCTTGCTCCTTAAATCTATCCAAAACCACCAGAAAAGACACCACTGCAAGAATGCAAAAACTGGTTGCAAGAAGAGTAAGAGTAAGTTTTTTTCTTTTCATACGCTAGGGAGTATAACGAAATACTAAGTGCAGATCAACAAATGTGATGTAAGAAAATTAATTCTTGAATTTAGGTGATAATTCAATTATATCTCCGGAAATTTTAGGGGTAATACTGTCTCCCGGTTTCACTTTTTCCTCAACGATATCCATAGCAACCGCATCTACCAATTTTTCCTCGATGAGTCGTCTCAGAGGTCTGGCGCCAAATACAGGATCGTATCCTGCCTTTGCGAAATATTTGACTATTTCATCTGTTATTTCAAGATTTATCGCATTTTCTGCGAGTCTTTCTCTTACTTTTTCGAGTTGAAGACGAGTTATTTTCTCAAGATCCTCAGGAGAGAGCGTGTTATAGATAATAATGGCGTCAAGGCGATTTAGAAATTCAGGACGGAACTGACGGCGTAAGTATTCCAAAACCTCTTCCTCAATTTTCTCTCCATCCCCAGAAGCCACTCCTTGGATAATATCCGATGCGGCATTCGAAGTCATGATCACAATGGTATTTCGAAAATCAACCGTTGTTCCTTTTCCGTCGGTGAGCCTCCCTTCATCCAGAAGCTGAAGCAGTACATTCAATACCTGAGGGTGTGCTTTTTCAATCTCATCCAAAAGCACAACCGAGTACGGTTTGCGGCGAACCGCTTCCGTCAATTGTCCGCCTTCCTCATACCCGACATAGCCGGGAGGTGCCCCAATAAGACGCGCGACAGAATGCTGCTCTGAGTATTCGGACATATCAATTCTTGTCATCGCATGCTCGTCAGAAAATAGCGCAAACGCAAGAGCCCTGGCAGTCTCGGTCTTTCCAACCCCAGTTGGACCTAAGAAGAGAAATGACCCGGTTGGTTTATTTTTTTCAGAAAGTCCGGTTCGAGAGCGCCTGATCGCACGGGCAAGAGCAACAACTGCTTTATGTTGCCCAACAACTCGCTCGGATAGAATGTCTTCAAGTTTGGTAAGCCTGTCTTGCTCAGATGACAGAAGTCTTGCGGTCGGAATCCCGGTCCAACGAGTCACAACCTTGGCGATGTCACGCTCATCGACCTCTTCACGAAGGACCTTTTTGTCATCGGGTATTTTTTTGAATTCTTGCAGAACCTGATCAAGTTCCTTCTGGACTTCGGGAATTTTGCCGTATTGGATTTCTGCCGCTTTTTGAAGGTCTACCGATTCTTGTGCGTGTTCAAACTCAATTCTTAACGCATCCAGCTGTGCTTTGAGTGTTTGCATCTTCTGAATTACATCTTTCTGTTCTCTCCATCTGTCTTCGAGTTCTTTTGCCTGCGCTTTCAATTCGTCGATTTCATCTTTACGTTTCGTGAATTTTGCCTGAGCAAGATCTGTCTTTTCTTTTTTGAGTGCGGCAAGTTCTATCTCGCCATGGGTAATTTTTCGCTTTAACTCGTCCAGCTCTGTTGGGGTACTTTCGGTCTCAATCTTGATAGCTGCTGCTGCCTCATCAATAAGGTCGATTGCTTTGTCTGGTAAAAATCTATGAGGGATGTATTGAGACGAGAGTTTGACTGCTGCAATTATTGCATTATCGGTAATTCTGATTCCATGATGTAACTCGTATCGCTCTTTCAGACCCCTTAAAATTGCCACAGAATCCTCAGTGGTCGGCTCGTCAACTGTAACAGGCTGAAAACGGCGCGCAAGAGCGGGGTCTTTTTCGATGTATTTTCTGTACTCACCTATGGTCGTCGCACCGATCATGCGTAATGTTCCACGCGCAAGGGACGGCTTTAAGATATTCGCCGCATCAGATGACCCCTCAGAGGCACCTCCGCCAACCAGTGTATGAAGCTCGTCTATAAATACGACGTATTTACCCTCTGATTCCTCGACTGCTTTAATAACTCCTTTAATCCGTTCTTCGAATTCTCCCTTAAATTTCGCGCCGGCCAATAGCTGTGCGAAATCAAGAACCAAAACCCTTTTATCTTTCAGAGTAGTGGGGACTTGTCCGGAAATAATTCTTTGTGCAAGACCCTCAACAATTGCGGTCTTTCCGACACCCGGATCACCGATCAGAATTGGGTTATTTTTGGTACGACGCGAGAGAATTTCCATGACCCTACGAATCTCAACTTCACGGCCAATCACCGGATCTAATTTTTTTTCCTCGGCTGACCTTGTCAGATCGATTGTGAATTTTTTCAAAGCCTCATCAGGTGATAAAGGCTTTAGAAAATCAGGGACATTCTGGTCATTATTCATGATGATATTTTGTCATATTCTGGCAGTCTTGTCAATAGAGTGCTAACAGATTCGTCACTCCGTTCTTCAATTCGAGGTAGTAGAGACCATAAAGCAAATCGTGAATAATTTAGCGGGTAAATATGCCTATGAGTTCTGCTTTTTCAATTATTCTCCCGTTCATTGCATCAAGTACTTCTTGCTTGGATGCGCCCGATTCAAGATCAAGCATCGCGTCGAGCGCGTAGAGTTTGAAGAAATACCTATGAGTACCTGCGGGAGGGCACGGACCACCATACGACTTATTCCCAAAATCGGTTCTTCCAAGAAGCGCATCGTCGGGCACCGTATCTTCATCAATTTCAGTCACCTCGGGCGGAATGTTAAAAACAACCCAATGAACCCACGTCTTACCCGGTGCATCCGGATCATCGACAATCAACGCCAGACTTTTGGCGTCTTCCGGAACATTGATAAAGCTAAGTGGCGGATTTACATCTTCACCTTCACACGTGTAGTTGGAGGGGATCTTTTCGTTATTCTTAAATTCGGAGCTGACAATTTTCATTATTCAAATCTACCAAAAAACCGCATTCCAAATCAAGAACCGAAGTGATTTATAATAGGAATATGGAACAAGAAATTATAAAAGGGTCGGAAATTGATCTGATTCAGCTGCGTCTGGAAGATGTCGATTCACTTTTTGACTTAACCGATAAAAATAGAAGTTATCTTGGAGAATGGCTGCCGTGGGTTAGAAATACAACGACTCGAGACGATTCGAAAAGATTCGTTGAATATAGCCTTCAAGGTAGGGAAATTGCAGGGATGCATTTTGGAATATGGTGGCACCAGGATTTGGCCGGAGTGATAGGGTTTCATGTGGTAGATGCTAAGAATAACTCATCATCAATCGGATATTGGCTAGGGCAAAATTTCCAACACAAAGGAATTATGACAACTGCGTGCAAAATGCTGGTTTCGTATGGTTTCGAAAAACTCGGTCTACACAGGATTGACATACAATGCGGGGTTGGAAACACCAAGAGTTCGAATATTCCCAAGAGGCTTGGGTTTCAGTTAGAGGGTGTATCTCGCGAGTCTGAATGGGTAAATGACCACTATGTCGATCTCGAAAATTATGCTCTACTGAAACCAGAATGGGAAGTCAGAAAAGCAGAGTAGGGCACAATTTACATTTATACCACCTTCGTTTATAATTGAATTCTGCATTTTGCGGGAGTAGCTCAGTGGTAGAGCGTCTCGTTGCCAACGAGAAGGTCGCGGGTTCAAGTCCCGTCTCCCGCTCACTTTTTTTGTAACCCCAATTACCAATTCCCGGTATTCCCCGATGCTGAAAGAACATTTCGTATTTAGTTAACTTTCATTAGTCTAACTCCGAAGGAGGATCGGAAAATGCCAATGAAGATTGGCACGCGGTACAACCTTCCATCCGGCGGTCAGATTCTGGTCACCAAAGGTGGAAACGGGCTACTCACGGACGGAGACGTCGAACTGCTCGCACAAGGCCAGGGCGAGTACGGGACAACTCCGACGCGCGAGCGCGAGTCAGAACTGAAGCTCGGCAAACGGTGGGGCATCGTTCGGCGAGAAAACGTTGTCCAGGACGACGGCAAGATGAAGGAGGTTGCAACCACCTTCGAACAAGTCCTAGTCATAAAACCCGGAACAGCCGATCTCAGGTACAACGGAGAACCGATGGAGGAAGTGCTTCCAACAGTGCTCCCTTCGGCAGACTGAACCCAACACGGGCATCACTTACAAGAGCGGTGAGAGAACGCCCGGAGAGGGTACAAAAATGCCGCCGATGCAGAAATGCTAGGCGGCTTTTCTTTGGGAGGTAAAAAGTGTTTGTACTGATCCCGATATGATCGGGAAATGTGCCGAGAGTCGGAGTTGAACCAACATAGCCTGTTCTTCAGACAGGTGCCTTGACCACCTTGGCTATCTCGGCATGAGAATTACCCGTACAAGTATAGGAAATTTTACTGAAAATCGCAATATTTATTGCTTACGAATTGAAAATGAATACCAAATAATCGCAAGTAATAACAGTCCGCCTATCATAAGATTGAGACCGTACCGCATCGCTCTGGGATCGTATTCAAATTCTATAAAATTATCTCCGGGTGGGACGCGGATTGCCCGGAACGCCGTATTGGCACGATATATTTCGGTCTCGACCCCATTTACATATGCTTTCCAACGTGGATAGTACGAGTCTGAAAAAAAGATGAGCCTGGATCCGGAATTGAGACTGCGTATGGTTACCTTTTTTGGTTCATATTCGGCAATTCCAACGATATCATCCTTCTCGGGTGGACTAAATTCCGGCGCTTGTTTTTCCAATACAATTTCACTGTCGAGCCGTTCAGGGCTCAATGTCATCTCAACACGATCTTCGAGCGATGATGATACGGTCGCAGTATCGGCAAAGAAAACTCGAGGGAGCCTGTCGCCTACTTCGTATAATTTCCAATTCGTATCCTCCTTCACAAGTTTCATCTCGGCAGACACTGTCGGTTCCGTGTCTTTGGTGAAATACAAAATATATTTCACCGAGGTCATTCTGAGGAATTTTTGCAGTTGATCGTTCTTCAAAAATTCCTGCGGTTGTTGATCTGAGATATTTACTTCAATTCTCGGAATATCGAGTGTGAATTTTTGAAATTTCGCAGAATATGCCAGCACTCCATATTCGTAGGGAAATATCGGATCAAGGCCCTCCGGAGAATAAATTCTTTCGTGAAGGAGGATGTTGGACTGAATATGATCTCCTATTGCGACTGTTCTGTCAAAACCTTGATTTAGGCGTATAGTTTGGAAAGCGCCGAATTTTGGATAGATAAATTCTGACTCCCCTTTGACCATATATTTCTGGTAATAAAAGATGAGCTGTGCAGAAGAAAGGAGCAGGATTACAAGATAGAGAGTTCTTTTATTGCGTATAAAAAGAAGGAACGATAGAAATACAACCCCAAAAAATAAGCTGAGACCGGAATTTCGGAACAGAGCAGAGCTATTTCTAACAAAATATTCTCCACCAAGGCCCAACGCATCAAAGGCCTGTTGAGGAATAATGTTCGTGTTAAATACCGCCGAGAAGCCTATTCCAAAAACAAGTACTTGAATCAATAAAAATAGCGATGCAACCGTGATTTTGTACTGCTTGTTAGCCTTGAAGAGCATATCGGCTCCACAGGCGCTCAGGACCGCCAACGCGACAGTCGACAGAAAAATGACTCTCGAAGGGACGAATGTCGAAAGCAGCGGAATCGGCTGCGAATACAACACCTCGGTGATTTGACTCTTAAATGCAAGAAGAAGAGTTACCAGTAGAAGCGCTGAAAAAATAAGAACAAATCTGTTGCGGAAATTGTAAAACGCAAAGAGTGCAACCAGGAATGGTACCGTACCTATAAAGAGAACAGTTTCATGATAAAATCCCTTGCCAAAATAATTATACGATGCAGGACTCCCCTGAAGGTCGGGGGTGAGAATTTTTAGAAAATGAAGCGGGTCAAGCAGATACGTATCGAAAAGATAGTCTACAGAGGATTTTGTGCGTGCCGACAAATTATACCCCTCAATTGACGGCACGAGCTGTGGCGCCGCAAGAAGAAGTGAGGTTACTAAAACCATTCCCATAAAAATTAATGCCCGTATCGACAACGATTTATTCTGCAAAAACCTTACGAGCATATACACACCCGTAAATGCATAGATGTAAAACGCGAGCTGGAAGAAGCCCGAGTATACACACAAAACCAGAAATAAAATAAGAAGCAGGGTAGACCCAAAATTTCTTTTCTCAACAAATCGCTCGAAAGCCCACAGAATAAACGGCATATATATCCCGGTCACCGCAACTACCGAATTTTCATATACCCACACCGTAACAAATCCCGAGAGCGCAAACGAGAGAACACCCAGTACCTTTGCAGGCCTTGATAGCGAAAGTCTTCCCAAGTAGAGCCACATCCCAATAGCCGCAAAAAGAGGCTGGATAACAATAAAAATATTCCATGAGGTCCAGAACGGGAGCGCAAGGAAAAGAAGCGTCACCGGACTGAAAACCGCCGATTGGAAATCAGCAATGTGCGGGTTGCCTGAAAAAATATACGGATTCCAAAATGGTATGTTCCCTTTTTTTAATTCCTCTATACTGAACTCGCGAGACGGGGCAAAAAAGCGTAATTGATCTGTACCGATCGGCTTGTGAGGGATTCCTTGTTCCCACCCGGGAAAAACATGACTCTTGTATGGCGAATAAAATTGAACAAGAAAATTTGAAGGGAAAAGAACTTTTGAACCCAACAAAATATCTTTGAAGAGGAAAAAATATGAAAATAAAATTACAACTCCAAGTAACACCGTTGGCTTCCAAAGCCTCATACCCCTATTGTAACACTCCCTATTGAATAATAATCCCTTTTTTCTATAATAAATAAATGCATTTTCACGACAAATCACTTGAGGAGATATGGCACGATGTTCCACCTGACTATTATCAGAGGGGGGTAAAGAACAATGTTCTCCAACGTACTTGGCACAACGGCAAACTCCGCGCAACACTCGCTCTTGCACCCGAAGACCCAAAAACGATCCTTGATGTGGGATGCGCGAGCGGGTGGTTTTTAAGTGAAATTGCAAAGAAGTACAAGAATGCAAAGTGCACGGGAATAGACGTATATGATGAGGCGATAGAATATGGAAAAAAGAAGTATAAAAAACTCGAGCTCATCCGAGCAGACGGACACAAAATTCCCTTTAAGAAGTCTTCGTTCGATTTTGTCATCTGTAATGAGGTTCTTGAACACGTCGAGCATCCTGAAAAAGTTTTACTTGAAATAAGCCGCGTCCTCAAACCGGGCGGAACAGCGGTAATTGAAATGGACAGCGGAAACTGGCTTTTTAGATCCGTATGGCACTGGTGGACCCATATGAGGCGGGGTGTCTGGCGAGACGCGCACATCCACGTCTTCACAGCCGAAAAGCTTGAAAAGATGATAAAGAAATGCGGATTTAAAATTGAGAGGAAAAAACGATTTAATTACTCAATGGCTGTTGCTTTCAAAGCGGTTCACAAAACTTAATCTTTTTTACCAAGGAGTGTGGTACGGCTCAAGTGGAATGCAAAAACGGCGCCACCTACAACAAGAAATGTTATAGCCCTGGCCCCGTCGGTAATTTTTTTGTACCGCCTGAACTCCTCTAGCGTAGCAAGACATTTTTCTCTTTGCTCTTTCTGAAGCTTCGGATCAACCGCTGCTGTTTTTCCGGCTTCAACAGCAACCGGCTGCACTAGATAATCACATCGATTCTCCTCATACCCAAGCTGGTATTTCTCAAAAACGGTAATGTTAATGACGTAATTTGAAAGTTGGAAAATTCCAACAATGATAAGAATGAGCCCGACTGCCGTAAAAAGGTAGAGGTATATCGATTTAATTAAGTCTCCGAAAGATCGCTTTTGATCGGCCATACTTTTATTATACACAAAACCCAAAAATTACAAGGTTTCCTTTGAATATGAAAAGTAAATATTGCCTTCCCTTACTCCAAGCTTGGTAATAAGTTTTTTTAAGTATGTTTGCATAGATTTTTCGGTCTTAAAAGCAATGATTTTTTTGCCGTCACGTACCTTCCAAACTTTCAGATCGCGTAAAATGTCCGCCTTGTTAAATACGACGTGAGTCACACCATTCATCAAAATCGCCTGCTTCAAAAGATTTATATCAAGCCAATTCACCTGCCTGGGTCTTCCGGTAGTCGCACCGAATTCTTGAGCATATTCGCGAATCGCATTGAATATTTTATCTTTGCCTTCAAATTTCTTATTCCCGACATATGTCTCATAGACCTTAGCAACTCCCCACACGTTTTTGACGGATTGGTGTGCTATACCATTTAACAGCGCTCCAGCAACCGTCGTGTGAGAAGAGGTGACATACGGATAATCTCCCCAATCGATATCAAGACCGAAAGCTTGTGCTCCCTCACATAGTACTTTTACGGGAGCACGAGACCCATAGAACTCCTCGTATAGATCGATTAAATACGGTTTTAATTGTGGTATGTCTTCGGCCCTTTTTCCCACACGCGCGTGTTTGTCGCGATATGCCGGACCGTTTCCGGTTTTTGTGGTACCGATATTTGAGTCCTTGGCGTCTTCACGAAGGTGTGCTTCGGTAATAACATGGGTATTTTTGGCTATAAATAGTTTTCCCTTAATCTGTATCCCCTTGTTCTCCATCATTTTCACTTCTTGAAGAAATGTTACGGGATTCACAACACAGCCGGGTCCGATCACCGATTTTATGCCAAAAAATATTCCCGAAGGGATGTGATGAGTCACAAATTTTTCTTTGTTGTGATAAATCGTGTGGCCGGCGTTAGGGCCGCCATTGAATCGAAGAACGTGAGTATATGACCCTTTTTTAGTCAAATAATGCGAAATTTTGCCTTTTCCGCAATCCCCATACTGCAGATCGATAATAATATCAGCTACCATTCGATAGTTAGGCAGATCACATTTTGGTTGTGGGCGGTAAGGGATTTGAACCCCTGACATTTGGTGTGTAAAACCAACGCTCTAGCCAGCTGAGCTAACCGCCCCACGTACAAGCCCCGATAAAATCGGGGTAAAGTGCCGAGAACAGGACTTGAACCTGCACGCCTTACGGCACAGCCACCTCAAGACTGCGTGTATACCATTTCACCACCTCGGCAAAATAAACCTATCCAATTGTACCAGAAAGAGCCTCAATATCAAACTCATATAAACGTGCCTGCACTGAGGCCGACAAAGTCGGACGAAGTGCCCGAGAGAGGATTTGAACCTCCACGCCTTATTAAAGGGCACTAGTACCTGAAACTAGCGTGTATACCGTTTCACCACTCGGGCGTAAGTGTCATTGTAACACCGGGGCCATTTTCTTGACAAGACAGCGCGCCTGTGACATTATGGAAGATATCCATGAAGAACAACATATTTCTTGTTGTTTGCTTTTTTATACTTACACCGCTTTTTGTATTTTCGCTTTCTATGTATTCGTTGTATTACCAATTTCACGCGCTCGGTGGAAAGGTAACATACGCATATGAAGTCTCCAAAAATACCGATTTTCGTGCTCTTCCAACCGTTTCTTCATCACTTGACGTACTGATACCCGAAGTTGATGTACGCGTGGTTGCACTTCAAGCCTTTTTGACGCGTCACAAGTCGCCTCTTGCAGATTACTCTGAAAAGTTCGTAGCTGTTGCCGACGTACATGGCCTCGACTACAGACTTCTTCCTTCAATTGCAATGCAAGAGAGCAACTTATGTAAAAAGGAACTCAGAAGCGCACCTTATAATTGCTGGGGATTTGGAATATATGGAACCAAGAGAACGGGGTTTGATAGTTATGACGCAGCTATCGAAGCCGTCGCCTCAACGCTCTCAAAAAAGTATATAGCAATAGGACTTGTGACCCCGGAAGAAATTATGACAAAGTATACGCCGGGCAGTAATGGCTCATGGGCGCAAGGCATTCATTTCTTCATGAACCAAATTGATACCTATACAAACTAGCCTATAATTTACTACTTGACAACCCCATAGTTTTAATATATAATGCACCGTTAGATCCAATGGTAGCCCAAAACTACTGTTGGATTTTTTTATGGCTTAAAACCTAAGCCATATATGAAAAAGTTAGTTACAGTTATTGCACTATTACTCGCAGTAACATTATTTCCTTCAAAGACAGAGGCTCTTGAGAATGCCTCATACACCTCAGCCAAACTTGATTCAATTCAGGTGAAGGCGGAAAGCAAAGACTTACGTGTCCAAGCACTCCAAAATGTATTCGCACGATATAGCTCTCCATTAACCGAATATGCCGATGCGTATGTTCAAACGGCTGACGTGTATGGTCTTGACTGGAAACTTCTCCCTGCGATTGCAGGTCTTGAGTCCGGATTCGGACGAGCGATGATTGATGGAACACATAACGCATACGGGTGGGGAAGTGGAAGAATTTATTTCACCTCGTGGGAAGAGGGTATTGATACGATTCTCTCATCTCTTAGAACCCGCTACGTTGACCGTGGCGCAACGACAGTCAGTGAAATCGGAAGTATTTATGCCGAGTCGCCGACATGGGCAGTTCGTGTTGAAAAATTTATGGATGAAATTGCCGAAGAATACAATAGACTTTCGCTCCAGCGCCCGCTGGCCTTGGCAATCTAATTCCCACTTTTGTATAATCTACAAACAGCACGCTCTGTCTCAAAACACGCCCGAGTGGTGAAACGGTATACACGCTAGTTTTAGGAACTAGTACCAGTGATGGTGTGGAGGTTCAACTCCTCTCTCGGGCACCAACTAGTGATTTTTTCTAAAAAAATCTGTATAATCACATACTCGTATGACAAAGACCGCTAAAAAAGAGACCGCACCGAAAGAAATCAAGACCGAGGCTAAAAAGCCAGCGGGTCCATTTGTGATGGACAAAAAGACCGATGGAACGATCACACTTACCATAACAGTTCCTGCACTTGAAGTAGAAAAAACCAAAAAGGTAATTGTCGATGACCTAGTACAACACGTTGATGTCCCCGGATTCCGAAAAGGGAAAGCTCCTCGCGCAACAGCCGAAGCAAGACTCGCCCCAGAACGAATTCGCGAAGAAACCCTCAAGAAAATAATTTCTGCAGAATACGTCAAGGCCGTCAAGCATTTTGACCTAAAACCGATCATTAACCCTCTTATTCATGTCGAGAGCTTTGCCGACGGAACAGAACTTGTTTTTGTAGCCGAAACATGTGAGGAACCAGAGGTCACTCTCGGGAAATACAAAGAAGCTATTTCAAAAGTAACTGCCGGATCAAAGATTGTAGTTCCAGGAAAAGAAACACAAAAACCAAGTCTTGAAACGATTCTTGAGGCGGCAATGCCTGAAGTACAGATAACTGTTCCAAAAGTTCTGATAGATAGCGAAGCATCAAGACTCCTGTCTCGTTT
>CAZBEA010000029.1:0-11808 GCA_964490835.1 uncultured Gammaproteobacteria bacterium | reverse complement strand
GACAATTGTTAAGGATCTTAAAAAGTATTTTCCAACAGTAAAATATATTCCATCTACTCAAAATGTTGGTTATGGAGCTGGAATAAATCTAGGCGCAAATGAGGCAAAGGGTGAATATTTATTCATACTCAACCCTGACACTATTCTTCTGAATAACTCTGCTAAGCTTTTAGTTGATTTTTTAGATAGGAACAAAAGGTTTGCGATTATCGCTCCTCTTCTGCATGATTCAAATGGCGAAGTTTATCCATTACAGGGAACCGAAGTTCTAACCCCAATTAAAGCAATATTTTCACTTTCATTTGTTTCGCGTATTTTACCAAACAACACAATTGCTAAGAAATACTGGTTAAAAAACTGGAAGAAAAAAAATGTAAAAGAAGTTGGAACGGTTCCTGGAACAGCATTTTTGATAAGGAAAAAAGTTTTTGATTATTTGGGGGGATTTGATAAAAAGTTCTTTTTGTACTTTGAGGAACATGATTTGTCATTGAGAATATTACAAGCAAAATATAAAATTGGAATAAACCCTCAAGCAAAAATCATTCATCATTGGGCACAAAGCACCGCCCGTTCTGAAAAGAATATTAAAAAGATTTTTGAAAAAAGCCGCTTTTATTACTTTAAAAAGCACTACGGAATTGTTAGCGCGCTCTTAACTGAGACAATTTTGAGATTTGGAAAGATACAATTCTTTCTCGGTTCAATATTATTGTTAGGATTAATATTACGTTTTTACTTGCTTTTCGAAACATTCTATATCATTCCTGATGGTGGTTGGTTTTATCTATCGGCAAGGGATATGCTTTTGACCGGTGAGATTCCTCTTGTTGGTCCTCCTACCAGTCATCCCTGGATTCATCATGGACCGTTATGGACATACGCCCTTGCTGGAATTCTACTTATCTCTCGTTTTAATCCGCTCGTTCCGGCATATTTTATGGCCGTTCTTGGTGTCATAACGGTGTATGTTATGTATAAAACATCGTCGTTGCTTTTTAATGAAAAGGTGGGACTTATTTCGGCATTTTTATATTCAGTATCCCCACTTGTAATAACAAACTTCCGAAACCCATACCACACAAGTCCTATTCCATTTTTTTCATTACTTTTTCTTTATGCAATAAATAAATGGGTTAAGTCCTCTAATCCCTACTATATTCTATTAATAACATTTTTGATTGGAGTAATGTATAACCACGAAATAACAACAGTGGCAATATCTGGCATTTTTGTAATGCTTTTGGTTTTTGGTTGGTTTAAGAAGAAAAAGTATTTTATTAATTTGCTACGAAATAAAAAAATAATTGGATTGTCTTTTGTATCTTTTCTTATTCCGATGACCCCGTTTATTCTGCATGATTTTACCCATGGTTTTAGACAGACCGGAGGATTTTTGGTATGGATGGTTTATAGACTAGTCAGGCTGCCCTTTGATCTATTAAGACCGAACCCTGATGGGAGTGCTATGACTCTTAATCATCCTGAATTTGCATATTTCATAAAATCCGTCTTTTTCTATCCCAATCTTTTAATCGCATTACTTCTATTTATGATTTCGTTACTCTATATCCCTATATATTTATTATTTTTCAGAAAGAAGCAGGATTATATGGTTTCAAAAATAATTCTGACCCTTTTCCTCTTTATTCCTTTAGCAGGGCTTTTTACACACAGAGTTCCAATCGAAGCAGACGTTATGTTGATCGCACCATTCTTGATAATCTCGCTGGGATATTTTGTTTCTTTACTGTCAAAGAAAAAGTTTTATTATTTTGGTTTTGTATTATTAGTTATAATTGCCGGATTAAACACTTTCGGATTTATAACAGAACAAAAAAATGAAGCGAAGATAAATTATGTGAATAATATGCCTCTACAATACGACGCCTCAAAAAGAATTATCGAACTTTCGCAAAGTTCTCCATACAACTTAAAAGGTAAGGGTGTGTTGGATAATTATCCAGTTTTTACAATGCCATATGAATATTTAACATGGTGGATGGGTAAGGCGCCTAGTAAAGAAAAAACAGAAAGAGAAATTATTGTATCACCTCAAGGTACTTTTATCGATGTATATATTAATGAAGAAACAAAAAAATAAATCTTCTTTTCAACGTTTTAATCTGCCTCTAATAATTCTTTTATTCGGTTTTGGCATAAGAATTTTTAAACTTGATTCTCACATGATGTTTATTGGAGATTTTGCATGGTTTTATTTTTCAGCAGAAAAGATCTTAAGTACAGGAGAAATCCCTCTTGTTGGGATTGAAACAAGTCAAATATGGCTTCATCAAGGACCTTTTTGGACTTATCTTATAACCCCAGTTTTGGGATTGATAAATAATCCTCTTAGTGTCGGTTATTTTTCTACTTTACTGGGTTCATTCACAATTTTACTCGTATATCTATTGGGAAAAGAGATGTTTTCAAAAAGTCTTGGACTTATTGCGGCTTTTCTTTTTACTACTTCACCTTTGGTTATCGTTTTTTCTCGCATGCCTTATCACACGAGTCCAATCCCGCTTTTTACGGTATTGCTTGTTTGGTTTTCTTATCGATGGATTAAATACGGGTGGAATTATTTTCCATTCGTAGTTAGTATGGCAGCAGTTCTCTATAATTTTGAACTCGCAACAGTAGTAGTTATTCCAGTGTTCTTTTTCCTGGGGTTTTATGTTATTAAAAAACATGGTTGGAGAGATCTTATTACTAAGAAAATCATTTCACGAACTCTTCTTTTTGCAGGAGTTCCTATGCTTCCTATTATTATCTATGATATTCAAAATGAATTTTTACAAACTCTAAAATTTGCTCACTGGTCGATATATTTACGCGCAATAAAACCTTTATTAGAAAGTGGAGGGCAGCAATTTAACTTTTTCGAGAATACTGCATACTATTTCGAGCAATTTAGAAGGCTAATTTTCCTTCATGATCCAGTTTTCGCTTTTATAATTCTGTTATTTTTTATTGGGTATTTGGCTTTTAGACTCTTAAAACAATCTAAATTCCAAATTTCCGAGTATTTGCTTTGGTTATTTTTTATTGTGCCTTTTGCACTTTTTCTTATAAATAAAACACGGTCCGATGCGTACTTGCCTCTTTTATTTATTCCGCTTATTTTACTGGTTTCGTTCGCCTTATACTCACTCTTTAATAAAAAGCCTGTCTTTTTAGCGACTCTTGTAATAGTAATCGGGCTTAGTAACGTAGTATCTTTGATTAGTAATAATTACCTTATGCAGGTACCTAACGGATATGGATTGAAATATGAAGAAAGGGTAAAGGCAGTGAGGCTGATAAAGGATCAAGCTCAGCAAAAAACAATATCAATCGTTTCGGGAAATAATCTTTCAAATGTAACTCTTCCATATGAATATTTACTGATACTAGATGGTTATACGATTGACTCAAATGCTTCTGAAAAATTTGAAATATATGAATTGTTAGATAGGGTTAATGTACAATATAAAAGTAATACGAATAAATGAAAGAAAAGAAAATCACGGCTATTATACTTTTTGCGGGTGAAGAGCTTGTTCAAGCTGCAATAGAAAGTGTAAATTTTTGTGATGAAATAATTATTATTCATGATTGTGGAAGCGGAGAAAAAAACTTAAAAGTTCTACCTCAAAACATCTCTTATTTAAAAATTTTACATAAAACGTTATCCTCTTTTTCTGAGCAGAGAAATTATGGACTCGCAAATGCTAAGAGCGAATGGGTTCTTTTTCTTGATGCAGATGAAGTAATATCTGAGAGACTATCAAAAAAAATTACATCTGAGATAGGCAAAAATAATGCAGATGGATACATGATAAGAAGACTAGATAATTTCATTGGTAAGACCATCTCAAAAGGCGAACTTTTAAATATTTATCTCTTGAGACTTGCTAAAAAAAATAAGGGTAAATGGAGTGGAGTAGTTCATGAAACGTGGAGAGTGCAGGGGAAAATAAAAAATATTTCAGATCCCATTTATCATAACCCACACCCGACGTTATATGAATTTATCTCTGAAATCGATAGGTATACGACGCTTCGAAGCAGCGAATTACAATCTGCTCGGGTAAATTCTAACTTTTTTACCATTTTTACCTACACTTTTTTAAAATTCATTTGGAATTACTTTTTTAAATTCGGGTTTCTAGAGGGTAATAGGGGTTTTGTAATGTCTGCAATGATGTCTTTTCACTCTTTTTTGGCGAGGAGTAAATTATACCAATCTGCCCACACGACCAACCCTAAAGAAAAGAATTAAGTTTTAATAATAATGTCATTTCTTAGAATACTCTATTTTTATACTTTAGTATGCTTGTTGTTCATATGGGTGGGCCTTAGTATTACCAGAGTTTTTTACAACATAGTCCGCACTGTTACTACGGAAAGAGAGTGGTTTCTGATGACTGACGATGAAAAAAGAGCAAATCTCTTAGGAAATGAACATATATTTTTAGCGATGACAAAAAAAACCACCCCTTCGGACGCAGAAATTTTAGTCCTTATTCCGAACGCAAATATTTTGCCAGGGTTATTTTATAAAACAATCTATTATTTATATCCACGAAAATTAACATTTGTTGAATATATTAATTCAGTTAATCTCAAAGATTTTGAATTTATTATTTCCTGTTCGAATGATTCAATTTTATTAGATGTAACATTTGAGAATGTTAGCAATCTTTACGAATACGAGGTGAATAATGTGTTATGTACCTTATATAGAAATGAATGAATTATTAGTGATTAGTTTAATTGTGTTACAGATTTTTGTTGGATACGTATTTGCAAGCAGCTTACTTAAGAAAAGTAACTTCTCGTTATTGAGTTTTATCCCAATCTCATTTGGGGTGGGGGTAGGGATCGTTGCATATTTATTATTCGTATTGTCTCTATTGTCAATTTCCTGGAGTCCCATCGTCATTCTTGTAATAATAGTTTTGTTCTTATTGTTAACAAAGAGATTAATTCCCGATATTAAATTGCTTTTTTTGCCCAAAAAGCAATTTAACTTTCTGCAAAAGATAATTTTTCTTTTCATTGTTTTAACGGTTTCTTACACCTTTACACAAGCAATATTGAGACCACTTTACGCGTGGGATGGTTGGGCGATTTGGCTATTAAAATCAAAGGTTTTCTTTTACGATGGGTATCTGGGTCCAGCTATATTTCACCTGGTAAAAGATAGTTACCCTTTTGTTATGAGTTTAAACTCAACGTTTTATTATATATTTTTGGGTAGACCTGATGATCAAGCTGTCTTGATAGCTTACTATTTTTTTTATCTTATGACTGGGGTAGCAATTTTTTCCTTTCTGCAAAATAAAATTGGTTTAACAAAAGCACTTGTATCTTCTTTTCTTTATCTTTCATTGCAGAATGCAATTCGACATGGTGGTAGATTCGAAGCAGGATATTCAGATTTGGCTTTAGGATTCTATATATTTATTGCCATTCTTCTGTTGCATGAATCAATTAAAAATCGTACAGGAAAATCCTCGTTGCTATTCGGAATTATTCTTGGAATAACATCGTTAATTAAGCAGGAGGGTTTGGTTATTTCTATGCTTATCACTCTTTTGTATCTCTACACTGTTATTCGATTAAAAATTAGAATAACGCAACTTATTTATGTATTAATAGGATTGATACCGGTAGGAGTCTGGATTATATTCAAAAAAAACCATGAAATTTCTTATAGTCTTTATCAACACTTTGATATCCAAATACACAGACTAGACGAAATTTTAGTGGTAATTGGCAAAGAGTTATTCAATTTTCAAAACTGGAATTTATTGTGGGTTATTTATCTATTCTGTATTCCTCTTCTTCTATTATCCAAAAAGATACGATATGAGTTGATAGTTATTATTTCAATAATTCTTGTGTATGTTATTGTTTTTCTTGGTGGTCCTCACGACCCTGCCATACATGTTTCTAATACGATGAATAGATTGTTGCTTCACATTGCGCCTCTTTCTGTATATTCTTTATTCATAGCTCTAGATGAAGCATTTAATAAATTTAAAAAATAGACACTTGTATTTAATTGTTATTTTCACAATTTTATACCTTATTGGAGTAGTATTTGATTTTCCTTTTATTCGAGGAATACATGACTCAGTTTTTCCATCAGAGTGGCCGTATTATTATGTCAATACATGGGATAGGATTTGGATGCCAATCTTAGTTTTTCTTTCAACGCTTCTTTTATTTATATTGGGTTTTAGAAAATATGATTCATGGCAAAAAATAAAGAAGTTCGTATTTTGGTCAGCCTTTATAATTATTATTTTCGTTCTCCACTTGTCTTATGTTTATTTCAGCAGGTTTGGTATTACGGTTCTTTTCCAAAGAATTGTTAATCCCGGTATGAACGGTTATTTTAGTTCGGCAGTTCGAGTCGAAACAGATGAATACTTAAAAAATTTTCCACAAGTTATTGAGAGTCTTGATCAGCATGCTCGTGATCATCCTCCTGGATCTATACTTTTAATCAAAGGTGTAATAGGGGCTGTTGAAAAGATAAATTTTTCTAATTCTTTACTCACTTTTGTACCTGCTCCTGATGGTGATGTAAAGACACATTGGGATAATTTTACATCACATGAGAAAGTTTCCGCTTTATTTCTGGCATTTTTCTATCATGCAGTTGGGCCTATGAGTATTATCGTAGTATTTTTTATAGCAAAACTATTTTTTAGTACCAAAACCTCTCTTTCTCTTTCTTTGCTTGGTGGCCTTATTCCTTCAATTTCCTTTTTTGCGCTTAAATTCGATCCGTTCTATTTTTTACTTTTTTGTATTACGACATATTTTTCCCTTTCAGGAATAAGAAGAGAAAGAAATTATTACCTAGCAGGCTTTTTTGCATCGATTAGTATTTTATTCTCATATTCCGTATTTCCGGCTCTGGCTATTCTGGGTTTGAATTTTGTGGTTTATTATTTCCAGGATCTGCAGGTCTTATTAAATAATTTTGTAAAAATAATAATTGGTTTTTTAATTCCGATATTATTAATGCTGCTCGTCGGTTATAACTCTTTTTATGCATTTTTTCCAATTGTCATGAATCAAGCGCCTCGCTCGTATTGGCAGTGGGTGATATATAATCCTTTTGACTTTTTTCAATATTTAGGGGTTCCTTTGACAATTCTCTTTTTTGTGTCATTAAAAAAGATCGCAAAAGAGTCAAAAAAGGATGTTGCGAGAATTACATTGATATTTATTGTTTTGTTTATGCTTCTGAATGTATCTGGAATAAGTAGGGCAGAGGTAGGAAGAATTTGGATGCCTTTGATGCTTTTCCCATTGTTAGCAATTGGATGTTATAAGAAGTTAACTCTGGGTTTTGTTCTTACTTTAGCCGTGTTACTTTTTATTCAGAATATTATTATGACAGAGTTTTGGGTTCCGATTTGGTGAGCTTTTTTGTAGAATAGATACATGAAGGTAAAAATTAATAAATCATTTATTTATGCACTTTTTTTCACTGTGTACACATTCGTTATTGTAGCTTTTTATTTAAGAAATATCGTCTGTAAAACAAATGTATGTTAGCTTTTGCATTGGGAACCGGAATTATTTCATATTCTCTTTTTATTTTAGGAGTATTAGGGCTATACAATAAGCCAGTAATGTCTTTTGTTGGTATTTGTGCAATATCTTTCTATGTTGTATTGCTAAAAAAATATAAAGCAATTTTCTTTATTAGAAATGGTTTGTATTCAATTATTAACTCCAGTTCGTTTATTGTGCGGTTGTGTTTTCTTTTTTTAATATCGATTCTTTTAGTCAATCTGATCGTTGCTTTTGCTCCGGAGAGGGGATTTGATGCATTGTGGTACCACTTAGTAATTCCACAGGTATTTATACAGGAAGGAGCACTATTTTATATTCCCGGTGGCCTATTGTATTACTCTGCAATGCCAAAATTAATTGATCTTTTGTATATTCTTCCCCTCTCATTTGATTTAGGTTTTGTAACAAGAATTATGAGTTACATCTTTGGTGTGATGACACTTTTTGTAACGTATAATCTTGCAAGGAATTTCGTAAATAGAAAATTAGCATTTTTATCACTAGTATTGTTGACCTCAAATCTTGTATTTTCATGGCAGATGTCAACAGCATATATAGACATGGCTAGAACATTTTTTGAGCTGCTTGCTATTGCAACAATTTTCGGATGGATGAAAACAAAAAACAATACGTTATTTATCGAATCAGCGCTGTGTATGGGTCTTGCTACCGCTACCAAGGTTTTGTCTTTTGCAACAGTTATTCCCATGTTACTTTTTTTAGCATTATATTTTATTTATTTTGAGAAATCCGTTAAATTTCGCCCACTTATCTTATATGCAGTACTCGTACTGTTGGTAGTATTGCCATGGTGGTTATTTGCATGGGTCAATACAGGGAATCCTTTCTATCCGTTTTTTAGCTCCATATATTCAATTGGTATTGATGTATCGCTTTTAAATCCAATCAATTTCTTTTTATCGATTTGGAACGTATTTACTGCGAGTCCCGATCCGGTTAGTCCTTTATATTTAATTATCGTTCCAATTGGCATGTATATATTCAAGAAATTTAAGAAAAACGAGAAGTTATTTGTCCTATATGGATTAGCACTGTTAATTCTTTGGTATTTTCTCCCCAACACCGGAGGTGGAAGATTTATTCTTCCCGCTCTCCCGGTTTTGTCCGTGTGTTTTTTTATAATCTTTCAGTATATTACATCCCGTTTTTTGCAAAGGTTTGTTTTTGTTACACTGATTTTTATTGCATTGACGACATTTGTTTCACGACTCGTTGTAGCAGGGAAAGTAATTCCTGTCGTGTTTGGATTCGAAACGGAACGTGAATATTTGACGAAGACATTAAATTTCTCATTTGGTGATTTTTATGATACGGATGGAAAATTGGGAGAAATTCTAACTGAGCAAGATGTTGTTTTGGTATACGGCGTGCATAACCTGTATTACGCAGATTTCACTTATATTCATGAATCATGGGTCAAAAAGGGAGATGTCTTTAATTACATTCTCACTCAGAATTCCGATCCTCCGGAGGACTTTTATTTTTTCAAAAAGATATACTCAAATAACCTAACCGGTGTGGCGTTGTATTATGGAGGTGGATTTTGGGAATATTAAGAATAATATTACTTTTTGTATTTGCTCTGATGCCCTTTGGACAAATTGTTCGTGTCGAGATTTTTAGCGGAATTATAATCTCTCCGCTTGATCTTTTAGTTTTTATACTTTCGTTTTATTTAATTTTTCATTTTTTCTCAAATATAAAGCTATACCGATTTGAAAAATTTCATTACTTCCTTATTACGTTTTGGATTTTTGGGCTCATTTCTCTCATTTTTAAAATCCCACACATGGAAACAAATGAATTTCTTAGTTCGCTTGGTTACTCTGTAAGATTCTTGATGTATGTAATTCCTTTGTTTTTTCTTCACCAATTTTACAAACACAAAGGAGAGGAGATTCTCAATGACGTAGTTTTGAGCGGGTTTTTGTTTGTACTTTTTGGGATTGCGCAGTATTTATACCTACCGCGCCTTGAATTATTAATATTCTTAGGCGAGTGGGATATTCATTCTTTCAGACTCTTTAGTACGTTTTTTGACCCCAATTATGCCGGGCTTTATATAACAATCGAAATACTACTGCTTTATGGTTTGCTTTGGACTAAGAGAAATAATGTATTGTACTGGATAATATTAGTTCTATCATATATCGCGCTATTTCTAACTTACTCAAGGAGCTCAATTGTTGCGCTTATTTTTGGAACACTAGTCTATTTGGTATTGTTAAAAAAATATATGTTCATTTTCGCATCTCTTCTTTTATTTTGCGCATCAATATTTGCTCTTCACCTATTTTCGAAGCAATTTGGCGGGGAAGGAGTAAGAATCTTTCGAACAGCCTCAATTCAGACGAGGCTCGAATCATATAGTGAAGGGATGCGTGTTTTTTCACACAACCCTTTCATAGGTAGTGGTTTTAATACGTATAAATATGCAAGGAAAAATTTTGAGGATTTAAATAATTACGACGCGTTATCTAACGCTTCGAATGCCCCTTCCAATAGTTATATCTTCATTTTGGCTACGACCGGAATATTTGGATTTTTAGCTTTCCTAGCTTTTTCGCTCTTCCTGTTAAAGAAGTTGGCAGAAATGCTTCGATTTAAAAATGAAAGACCGATTGTAGCCGGCGGAATTGCAGCGCTTATGTCGCTCTACGTTCATAGTCTTTTCCAAAATTCTTTTTTCTACTCACCGATAGTAATTATGTATGTCTTGGTTGCCGTGGGAGTGATAAGCTATAATTATTCACGGGAGTAGGTTACTTTTATCTTCTTTTCTGTATTTTTTCCTGCCTCATTTCTAGCAATTATCAAGAGTTCGTTGTCCCCTTCGTTTAGTTCTACCAGGTGGGAAAACGATCCGTTATTTGCAACAACTGCTTTTGTTCCGTTGATTGTAACGGAATTGTCTTTTTCTGTTTTGCCCTGAATTTCAATTCTTTTGTCAGCTTTGACTAGTTTCGCCCCGTCCTGGGGAAATGTTATTTCCAGAGTCGGATCTTTGCCTAAAAATGATATAGTGTATGATTCTGAAAGCTTACTATCACCATCGATTGTTGAAAGTTTGGTAGTTATGTCATTTGTGCCCTCTTTGAGTCTGAGGATGCCTGTTTCAAATTCTTCGTTTTCTTCGACACGTATTTCGTCCTGAAGATCTTTATTAACGTATATTTCAACAGTACCTTTAAGACTTGATACTCCCTTAACTTTTATACGAGCGCTGGATGTGGCACTTGGAACCTCTAGAAGAGTGGGTGGTGCTAGGATTTGTTTGTTTTGGGACTTATCTGAAGTTTTGGTGTCACCTTTGTTAATAAAAGAAGAGAAATTGCCGATTCCTTCGATAATATAAGGAAAAAGGAAAAATCCTGCTGCAAGAAATAAAATAAGCCCGGCAAGGGAAAGAATAGTGGTATTTTTATTGCTTTTTGAAATATTTCTTCTAAGCCGTGAAGAACTGTTTTTTGTCATTGATCTATTGAACTCTGGTACGCGTCTTCATTTTAGACGCTACTTTTATTTCCAAAAGAGATCGTTGCAGTTCTTTTTCAAGGAGAGCAAAATTGACTCCTGACTCTTTTTGACGCATTTGTTCTTGTGTTCTTTTTGCTTTGGCTTCAGCGAGCGCAACCTGGATATTTTCCGCTTTGACTGCGTAATCTGATAGAATGGTTACCTTGTTATCCTTAACCTCTAAAAAACCACCGACTATGGCAATCATTTTTTCGCCTTTTGAGGTATAAATTTTTATCTCACCTTCAGAGAGTTTCGTGAAAAGAGAAATGTGGTTGGGTAAGATAGAAATTTCTCCCTTCTCCGTTGGGACAGAGACTTCTTTTACGGAATCGGAAAAAACTTCACCCTGTGGAGAGAAAATCTCAAAAGCAAATGTATCCATACTATTTTCCTGACGAGCGTTTGAGGACCTCTTCGATCGTCCCTGTCATATAGAAGTCACCTTCGGAGACTTTGTCGTGTTTGCCTTCGATGATTTCCTGAAAACCCTTAATCGTATCTTCAATCTTTACATATTTCCCTGGAATACCGGTAAAAATTTCCGCAACAAACATCGGCTGGGTCAAAAATCTTTGAATTTTTCGTGCCCTCGAAACAATTGTCTTGTCTTCATCTGACAGTTCATCGATACCAAGAATTGCGATAATATCCTGAATATCTTTATATCTCTGTAAAATTCTTTTT
>CAZBEA010000028.1:3164-11814 GCA_964490835.1 uncultured Gammaproteobacteria bacterium | reverse complement strand
AACCTGTTCTTGTGATAGTTTGATCCATTGCGAGAGTATTTGCAACTGGTCTGATGTAATTATCTTGGGAATTCCCTTATTGTTGTCTACTGTGATATCGCGAACCTGAAATTCAAACGTAAGGGGAGTAGTACTCTCGTTAATTAGAGGTAATGTGCCCGAGGTCACACCACCGGGGGGCATCTGCAATTCAACTGAGGGATTTATCGTGATAGTTTGGATGTCTTCGATTGCGAACGATGTTTGAGGCACGAACAAGAAAACTCCGATCGATAGTATAACGAGAATAACCTTCTGGGCAGAGGTATACATATAGATAGAATACATTAAAGTCCATACCTTCTTCAATGAAGGTATTTAAAATGTCGGAAGAGCAGTGTAGGTAATCGTTGTAGAATACGTTCCAACCTGGATACTGCCGTCTATTCCTGCTGCGTAAGATACTGAAGTTAGTCCGTTTCCTGTTACCTGTCCTGTCCCGATTGGTCCGATATAATCTGCTGCCATTATGATATCGTCTCCTGACTGTGGCCATGCGTATTTACACTCATTTGCGCTTGACCCTTGGATCACTGTTGAGCAATTTTGATCGCCTGTCTCTGTCCAGGTTGAGGCGGGAGTATCTGCTCCGCAAGCATGAAGTCCGAAAAAGTTCTTGCCTTGTGTGAAACTTTCGGGCGTATCGGAGCTCGTACTTGTTGCAAACTTTGCAGATCCGCCGACCTGACTTAATGGTGCGTCAGAAGATGCAAAAAGAACGTAACCGTTGGTAGCGTTTGTGCTAACTCCTAGGAGTTGTGCTGTAAGATTTGAAACTTTTACATCCTTTTGAGCGGGGGTGTATTTGATCTCACCTAAAGACAACGACCTTGCTCGAGCATTTGCACCCGCATTTGTAGTCTCGGTTAAAGAACATCCCGCATTTGTATCGTTGACAGACGATGTATCCGACACACCACCGATTGTGAATGTAAAACGAGACTCTACGGTGCCCGAAACCAATACAGATGAACCTGTTGTAACTGTAATATATGATGCGTCGAGTTCGGTATCTGAAGAATTTTGTGAGGCGATTTTAATTCGGTGAATATCACCTGCACTTAGGGTTTTGAGTGGGTTAAGAATTGTCGGGACTTTTGTTGTACACACCGCACCCGAGGAAGCAGAGCACCCAACAAGGATAGTAATTGTTGTGCCTGATGAGATCGTTGAAGAGACGCTATCGCACGTTATTGTTGGTGATGAAACACTGATTGTGCCGCAGCTAGCGTTATTGAACTTAACATTACCGGCAGAGAGGCCGTTGAACGCAAAGCTTCCTTGTGAAGGGTAGGAGTTATTATTTGCACTTCCTGGAAAAGTAAGGACAATATTGCCGCCGGCCGGGATTGAAGTCTGTGTTGTAAATTCAAACGTATGCATCGCGGGAACCGGAACAAGGAGATTATCTGTAGTTGTTGCCGCAGTGTTAAACGGAGCGTTTAAAAATATAGTTCTCGTGCCTGATGTTGGTGTATTGGGACCAGAAAGGTAGGAGATTGTCGAGCTTCCAAGAATTGATCCCGATGATGATTGAAGTTGGGCAGAATCCGAGGCTAGAAAAATTGCATTTGTGTCTGTGATAACGATCTGTTGCGCCGAGGCGGTAGCAGAAGACGAGATATCACCAATCGAAGATGGGCGGGTGGTTGAAAGGGTATCTGAGGCGTCGGTGAAGGTGGCTGCATGAGCTTGTTTGGAGACTAAGCCAAATATTCCCAGAGCAACTAAAAATACTAACTTTCGGGCAGAAAGAGACATATATTTAGGATAGCACAAGATTTTGATTTTGAGCTAGATTTAATTGCGGTATTTTTGTACACTCAATGATATGGAGGCGCCAACAGAAATTGCAGTATATTTTATCCTATTCTTAGCCACGGTAACGATTCTCTTTGGATTTGTCGGAATCGCTCGACGAAAAATTTCACTTCACTATCGAAATCACGTTTGGGAAGGAAAGGGAGCAGTGTTGCTCTCGATTGTGTTGGTAGTTACCGGAATAGGTCTTTTACTGAGTGTTTTGGTTTGAAACTTATACCCGGCTCTCTTTTTCAACTTGTTTGATGATTTTGTCGTGATGGAGGGCTTTTTGTGGGAACAATTTATGCATCATGGGGATTAGGAAGGGTGCGAAGCGATTCAGTAACTCCGGATGCTTTTTAACAAACCACACAAGCCCTCCGATTAGTGCCAGTAAAAAAGGCACGATTAGAATCCACCATGGAAATCCTCCGTCGCTTTTTGTAACTTCTTTGAGAGCTTCGCGTGCTTTCAAAGCTACTTGTTCTGCTGAAAGTTTTTTAAGAAACGCAGAATTTTTGGGTTCAAGCGAATCGGTGTCATCGTAGGAAGCGCTTGCGACAAAACTATAGTCACCGGCTTCCAGAGCATTGTTTCTGTATTCGTAGTATCCTTTCTCATCTGCTGTAATCTCAACAATTTCGCCTGTAGAGAGTTTCAAGTGAACTGTTGCATTGGGCATAGTATAACCGTAGATCACCGCCTCTTGACCTTCTGAGATCTCGGCACGCTCGACACCGATCGTGGGGGGAAGATAAATATCTGAAATCGTACTGAGTGTTGACGGGTTGATACTCATGCACGATTCGGATTCTCCCAGCCTCTTGAAATCAACGACTCTGAAACAATACTCGGCGGCTTCTGCAGGAAGCATGATTGCTGTAATGGTAAAGTTGCCTTCTGCATCTGCTGTGGTTGAGGCAACGGTTTCTTGCGTGCTTGAAAGCAAGATAATTGAGGCGTTGGGGGATGCAAATCCGGATATCGTTACCGCGATTTGATTGGTTACTTGCTGCTGCTGTTGTTGTGTTGCACTTTGGGAGGAGACAGTTCCACCCACCTCAACCTCAAACGAGCCTTGAGGATTTGAATTGATCTGAGCCATGACCGGAAAGGGGAGGAATAATACGAATAATAATAAAAGAATTGTCAGAAATACACGATGATTCATATAGATAGAATAACACACTGATCGATCAGGCGGGGATATCTGCAATACACAATTATTTCAAGCCTATTCTATACAGATTGGCCGGAGAATCGGGAGTGTTGAGGTTGGTTAATACCAAAACGCTAGTCCCATCTGGCCATGGGAAGAGGTATTGCTCCATAAGCGGACCGGCATACAGAGTTCGCCTATTTTGTCCGTCAAATTCAATTGTGTCGATAGACTTTTTCCCATCTTGATTATTTATGTAGAAAAGATTTAGGCCGTTTGCGTGCCACTTGAACGTTGGAATTTCCCCGGGCGACATGCCACCCGTGTCTAAAATGAGATAGTTTTTATCCTCTTCCGTGTCGTATACGTATTTATATCCAGGGGTAAGGATGCGAGTCTCAGGTGTGGGATTGGTTCCCGGGAGCGGAGGATCGATTACGACGGGGATCGTAGCCGATTGTGAGGCCGTATAGAAAATCTTATTGTCGTCTGGTGATACTAAAATTGCTGTCATATTCTGTGTTGCAAAGGCGCGTAGCTTCTTTGGGAAGGAATTGATGAGCTTGCGATCGAGCAGCTGTGCCTGGGTTCGGTACTCTTGATCGACTTGCGACAGAGTAGAGGTCACATCCACCGGATCTCCACCCTCGAGTGGAATTCTGTATGTTCTAGAAAAAGCCCCCGCTGTAGTCGCTATCAATTCATCCCCATCCGGAGCGAATGAAAGTTGGGATTCTGAGAAAATTTGAGTTGTATCGTCGACGAGCTGTGAAATTGCCCCCCCAAACGGAATAAGTGAGCGCTGATTCATATCAAGAAGGTAGATTCCATTTTTCTCTGCCGAAACGGATGCCACCCTGAATGCAATTTTTGATCCGGAATCATCGATGATTGGTGCCAGCGCACCCAAAGTCGTTACTGCTTCAAGTCGGGGAGCCACAGGGAACAGGGTTGCTATTGCATGGGTAACCTCTTCGCGTCTGACTGTAACCTTTTTCTGCCACTGGTAATAACCGTCTTTCTGGATTCTAACCTGATATTCACCCGGGGAGAGGTTAATCGTATTATCTGTTGCGGTGGTAAGTTTGTCATCTATATATACCTCGGCTCCTTCGGGGAATGAATTGAGTACAAGAATTCCTGTTCCTGAAATTCCATTGCTATCCTGAAATGTGAGCCGGTAGCCTCGGCCATAGAGGATCGCGATTCCCGTCATGAGGAATACGATCACGATGCCGAATATGGAGATTAATTTGCCCTTCATACGACTATACAATTATACAATAATTGACGATGTCAATTGTATTATTATGTATTGTTGCAATATGATAATGCTATGGGAGACTTTGACAGCCAGATCAGAAATCCAAAAATACATGTTTTTCCGGAGGGTAGTGTTCAGTCGATAGATCTCAAGCCTTACGGGTGGGAGCATTATCCTGTTGTAGTGTTTGCGCCGGGATGGCTGGGTACGTTTTTAAAGTATGAAAGCGCACTTAAAGAGATATTCCAGACCAATAGGCGTGTTGTCTCTGTGGAATACGAAAGAGTAGGGGGTCAGGCCCCACGATTAAACGAATACTTCCAAGTGGAGGTTCAAAAGGCCGGAATGCTTTTCGGAGTTCTGAAAGAAATGCAACTAAAAAAAGTTCATTTGATCGCTCATTCTGAAGGAGCGATCAATAGTTTGATCGGAGTTCGGAAGAATCCTGAGATTGTCGAGAAAATTGTGCTCCTGAATCCTGCAGGCCTTATAAAGCGAGATAATATTTTCTTTTTCCTCTTTCGTTTTCTCATGCCCGAAAAACGGAGACAGATTGCAGCGCAAAAAAAGATTGTATTTCAGGAACATCGCAAAAATGCTGAGACGGTTGAAAAGCGATCGATGAGGCAAAAAATGGAGAAGGTGACCAAACAACTGATCCGGAATATATTCAAAAACCCGATCCGCTTTCTCCATGAAGCGCGAGCAATATCCAATAGTGGTATTTATGAAAATCTCGCTTTTGTATCAGGAGCTGGAATTCATGTAGGAATAATCATTGGGGATAACGATAAAGTCTTTCCGGAAAAAAGGATTCGTTTCGATCTTGAAAATGAGGAAAAGAAAAACGGAGGAAAAATTGTTGACTTTCTTGTTACACTGGAAGGTGAGCATAGTGATTTAGCCTCAGACGAGACTGCGCTTTCTGATATAGATAAGGATACGAAGATTGAGTTCGAGTCTGCTGAGTATATTTCAAGTGCTATTTCAATTCTCGAAAAATTACCGGGAAGAAGTGTATGAAAAAAATTGTAAGTGTGTTGTTGATACTTCTTATCTTCTATACGGTTTCGTACCTTGTACAATTTCTTCAAAATGACTCTGGGGGTACCGAGATTGCGGCTCATCGAGGCGATGCGGAGAATTTCCCTGAGAATACATTACCTGCATTTGAATCGGCTTTTAAAAAAGGGGCAGATTACATCGAGCTTGATCTCCATATGACTCGTGATAATGTCGTTGTAGTGATTCACGATTCGACAGTTGATAGAACTACCGACGGCACAGGAGCCGTACGTGGTTATGATTATCAGGAATTAAAGAAACTTGACGCAGGGAATGGAGCCTACATTCCGACGTTTGAAGAAGTATTGTCTCTTGCTAAAGACCACGATGGCAAAATCATGGCAGAGATCAAGTCGCCGGAAATATACCCAGGAATTCAAGAGCGCGTATATAGTCTCTTGGAAAAAACCGGAATGATAAAAAAGACAATTATCGGGTCTTTCGATAAGAACGAACTCGAAAAATTTAAGAGGCTGTATCCTTCTATCGCCACGTGTTTGGTTTATGATTTTAAAATGATACTACCTCTTGAGTCGGGGAATTCGGAGTATGTCTGTATCCCGGCCGAGAACACGCTTCTTAACCCGTGGAGCATTTGGTATTCGCATCGAAACGAAAAGAATGTATTTATTTGGTTCCAATTTGCAGAATACAGAATCCTTTTTGAATTCTTCAAACTTCTTGGAGTAGAAGGTCTTATAATTGGAAAGCTTTAGATTGATACTGCTTGACTACTTGCATAGACAACCCCTAAGAGCCTATAATGGATTATATTCAGGCACAAATGATCTCGTTGAGTTGTATTCTGATATAGTGCCGAAATAAAATCTCATGCTCGGAATAAATAAAAGTCGTGTCGGTATCGATCTTGGAACTGCCAACATTTTAGTGTATGTGGCGGGTAAGGGGATCGTATTAAATGAGCCGACTGTAGTCGCAGCGCGAATCGACGATAACAAAGTTGTTGCTGTCGGTAAAGACGCAAAGGAAATGCTTGGACGCACACCGGGGAATATCATCGCGACCAGGCCCCTTAAAGACGGAGTTATTGCAGACTACGGTATTACCCAACAAATGCTCGCGTATTTTATAGATAAGGTTTGTGGCAGAACGCGATTCGTCAAACCCGAAGTTATGGTTTGTATACCATCGGGTATAACGCAGGTTGAGAAACGAGCCGTGATAGATGCTACGATGGCAGCAGGGGCTTCACAGGTGTATCTGATCGATGAACCGCTTGCTGCTGCGATTGGTGCCAAGATTCCTATTGCGCAGGCAACAGGACACATGATCCTTGACGTTGGTGGTGGGACGTCTGATGTTGCTGTTATTTCACTTGGAGGAGTTGTCATTCATAAATCGATCAGGGTGGCTGGAAATAAGACCGAGGAGGCAATTGCCAATTACATCAGAAAGAAATTTAATCTACTCGTCGGAGAAAGGACCGGGGAGGAGATTAAAATAGCTATTGGAAATGCAATCCCGGACCATAAAGAAGAAAAGAAGATTGAAGTAAAAGGAAGAGATAGCATAACCGGCTTGCCGCGTTCGATTGAAATATCGGATAGAGAAGTTCATGAGGCAATTATTCCCATTCTAAAGGCGATTGTTTCGGTAATCCGGGAGACGTTTGAAGCGACACCCCCGGAACTTGTGAGTGACATTTTGGACAAGGGAATAGTGTTAACTGGTGGAGCATCTCTACTTCGAAATCTTGATCGATACATAGCGCAAGAAACCGGAGTTCCTGCCCATGTCGCCGAAGACCCACTATATTGTGTCGCCCGCGGAACAGGGGTAGCACTTGAAAATTTAGAACTCTACAAACGTTCTGTAAATAAAAACTAAAATATCCTGTATTATGATAGTTTATGAGGTAATTTTAAAAATATTTTCACAAAATGAAAAATAGCAAATACCCCACAGCAACTCATAATACTTTTTTTATTTTCTCCGAAAAATACGACAGATTACTACTTTTATTAATAAATAGTAAGAAAATCGTAAGATAAAATTTTGTGTTCAAAACGGCATTTTTTGGCATTTTAAAATATCCAAATAATTAATATGAAATTAAGTGAAAAGAAAAAGGTACTGGGGGTAGGGTTTACAACTGATACAGAGGAAAAAATCCTGGAGTATATAGGTGATGCTGTCCTTAAAGGGGGGCCAAAGACCACGATTGTTACCCCTAACCCCGAAATGCTTCTTGCTGCCAGAGGTGATACTCACTTCAATAACGTGCTTAATTCGGCTACCGTAGCTTTACCGGACGGCGTAGGGGTCGTTATGGCGAGTAAGTTGTTGGGTAGGGGTATAGGGGAGCGGATAACGGGGGTAGATTTCATGAAATCCGCTGTAAAACGGGTCTGTTTGGACACGGCAAAAATTGCAAAACGCCAAGCCAGTATTGGATTTATTGGTGGGCGGGAAAAGGTAGCAGAGAAAACTGCTGTCTGCTTACAAAAAATGTCTCCGGAAGGTCGATTTTTCGTCTATGACAGCGGTATCGATGCCAGAAATTTTACTTTTCGGATGGAGCACTTTAAAGAAATTGTGGACGGAAAGATATCAAACACTCGAACTAAAAAGCTCGATATTCTTTTTGTTGCATTTGGTTTTCCAACACAAGAAAAATGGATTAATGCCAATCTTTCGCACATCCCGGTAACCGTTGCAATGGGAGTGGGTGGATCATTTGATATTCTATCCGGTAGGACAAAACGAGCGCCACAATTCATACAGAAAGCAGGACTTGAATGGTCCTGGCGTCTGGGAAGGCAACCATGGAGAATACGCCGTCAAATAAAACTTATACAGTATCCTTACCTTATTCTTCGTGAGCGAATTTCTCAAAAGTAAATACATTGCCTTTTAGAAGTCCCGTAGTATAATTCTCTCAGGCGAAAGCCAAATTTTGGAAGGAGGGTATCATGCCCAACTGGCCATGGAAGGCCAAGCAAAGCGCAGCTCCGGCTGCACCGGTCCAGACGTCCGCACGATCAAAAGTGCACGACGTCAACTTCGTCGCTGAGGGCACTGACGGTACGATTCGAGGCACCGTGAAGGTGACCATCGGTCCTCCGCACAGCCTTCTACCACCACCCCTGCACCTGGCCATCGAGCAGGCGGCAGGAAAGGTGTTCGCCAAGACGAGCATCGGATCGGCACGGAGCTTTGCGGCCCGTGCCCAGATGGACCTCTACCAGTCGGCATCGTCGAAGTTCAAAGATGCTGAAAGCGTGGCGGCACCCAGCTTCCAGATCGTCGACATCGAAATCGTGGGGTAGCTCTACGATCATCAAGTTGACGGTCAAGTC
>CAZBEA010000028.1:0-3064 GCA_964490835.1 uncultured Gammaproteobacteria bacterium | reverse complement strand
GTCCGTCTCGAGAAAGAAAAGGTCTGAGAGTGGTTTCGAATCAGAGAGAAATGTCATGCACGCGTTATACGAACTTCCCATTGTAGATACTATTGTTCGTTCAAAGCAATTTAGCCCGGAGGATATGCAAGGTATTGATTTAACCGTGCAACTTCTTGACGCCATGATTCAATCGGTTGATGTTCAAGTGAAGTCTAATAAAGCAGACGTGCGTAAATTCAGAGATTTTGCCCCACATTCCAAAACATTTAGACCTGACGGAGCCGATATTTTAGCCAGGAGAGGACTTGTTGTTTTGAACGGTCAAGATCGGCTTGAGGTCATACAAGAACATTTTATGGAGGGTTTAGATAGAATTAGAAGTGTGCGCGAGCAAGGCTCTCGGGTCGCTTAGCTATTCTCTCCCGACGATGACTACGGCATCTGCTGTGGATCCGGTGAGATCTGACGTTGCTGACTCGACAGTGTATTTGGACTCCAGATCCAGCTTTAGTTGATTTAAAAATGCCTTTTTCTCTGCTTTGACTTTAATTACTGTCTGCTCATAATCAAAATTGTCTGCATTCCCGGTCGAGAGTACTTTATACCCAAGCCCTTTTAATAGAGTTGAAGCTTGTCCTGCAGCGCCACTAATTCCAGAGCCATTTTGAATTTCTATCGAAAGGTCCGAACGATTCACACCGGAAGTTGATGTAGGAGCAGGTGTTGTTTTGGCAGGTGTTGGGGTTCGATCAGGTACCTTAGTTGCCGCCGGTTTTGATGGTGTGGGTGTCGGGGTTCGACCGCGAACTGGAGACGGTGTAATTTCGTCATCTTCCGGAGTGGGTGATGGGATGGGGGTTTCTGTCGGAAGGACCTGAACCGATGGAATGGTTGGAGTAGGGGTCACAACAGATGGATTTTTGCCGGCAGTAGCACCGATGATGCCAAGAGCAATAAGAATAAGAGCAAGTGTTATGATGATGATCGCCACGAATTTAACAGCACGTTTTTTATCTCTTCCGCGTCTCTCGGATAGTGGGCTGTAACCTGTTTCGTAAAAATCTTCCATAATGCGATTTGAGGGCAGATTGTTGGGAAGGACCACTATTATAGCATATCGATTCAACATCGGATATTTGGCGAGCCTGACATTTTTGTAAATGAAGTTAAGATTGCATTTGACCCGTTTTGGTTACTTGACAGAACTGATGCACTTTGTTATTCTAAGGGAGACTTCGATAATCTAAGTTATGATTAAGAAGTAAAATGATATAACTATGGCAGTTCAAAATGTATCAATAGATAACCTACCTGATCTTCTCACTGTCCGTGAAGTCGCCGAATTACTCCGTGTAAGCCCACTCACTATCAAAAGATGGGGGAAAAGAGGAAAGCTCCCAGCCATCAGAATTAACTCACGAGGAGACCGCCGTTACAAAAAAGAAGCAGTGCTGTATCTTCTTGGAATCCAGCAAAAACAGGGCTTATAGATCTCTCCTACGCCTATTTTTTCGTCAGTTCGACTACAAATCCCCCGGTTCCGCCTCCCCACCTTTTTTCTTTGTAGTATAAAGACTCGAATGTGTGATTCGATTTCACTTCTGCTGTAAATCCATGTGAGAGTGCCTGGCGGCTAAAATCTGCTGCACTTGCAGCGAAAACAAATTCATGATCATATGCACTTCGCGCATCCGCATGAAGGGCTTGCCAGTTGTCGTTGGTTGGATACGTATCTTTATACGCTAATGTGTTAGGTTTGTCTTGTTTCCAAACTCTCATGTATGTGGATTCGGATACGACGAGCATTCCGCCACCTGTCACAAGCACTCTTTTTGCCTCCTCAAGCATTTCATCTCTTGAATCAGGACTGAGAAAAACGAGCGTATCTTTTAAAAGAATACCGGCAAATGACTGATCTCGATATGGAAGTTGTTCGGCAACTCCGGTCACTTTTGGACCATCGTAATACGAGGCCGCAAGCATTTGGTCAGATACATCTTGAGAGACAACCTGAAACCCAATTTCGGCAAGAGCACAAGATTCGATCCCCTGACCTGCTCCAAGATCAAGAATGGTATGGGTTGGTAGAGTATCGGCGAGTTTATGAGCCCAGGGGAGAATGATTTTTTGTGTAAGAGATGCCTCCGACATGTTCGGTTTGGCATTTAATTTGATATCAAAGACGCTGACATGCTCTTTTGCTACCATGGGGTGTAGTATAAGTTAATCCCGTAGTAATTTCAAGTAGTTCTTGGAATTAGGCTTGTGGAAGAAGTCGTGAGAAGGCTTTGGCGAATATCCCAATTTCTCTGATAACAGACTCGGGACTGTCGCTTCCATGAACGATGTTGTTTGGGAGTTCTGTTGCGTGTCTACCTCTGATGCTATCAGGTTGTTCCGATCGAGCCCGGTCGGGCATTGTGGGTCCCATAAGCGACCTCCATGATGCAACTGCATCTCCTTGCGGGAAATAGAGAAGAAGCACGTTTACGGGTGCAGATGACATAAATTGTTCCATATTATCCCATTCTTCCGCATTGCCTTTTGACAATAGATTTTCTTTTACGTGAGGGTAAAATGTTGCGATATCTTCCGGAGTTAGAAAAAACGGCTGATTGAATATGATATGGTCGTCACCAATTTCTTGTGCGATTATATCTGCTGCTTCATCTTGATCGGTTGGTAAATTATTTCCCAATTCGATGTGTGGTTTGATCATCCCAAGGGTGATTTTCCCTTCTTCTGCAAGTGTTGTAAGACCGGGGTGTGAGAGTACTTCTACGATAAGTTCTATTTTTTCTTTCTCGAGTTCCGCAATTTCTTTCCGGTCTTCGGGGGATTTGGTTATAAATTCTGCAGCAGCAGCTCTTGACACCAAAAAACCAGGCCGTTCTACAGCCTGTAACGCGTCTATTGGTGTGGATTCTTTTTGTGCCATTTATCTTTTTTGGACAGATTTTCTACTTGATCTAAGAAAGAAAGAAAGTCTTTGAGTTTTTGAATGTCTTTTTTAATTTTTTCTTTCCTCTTGTCCATACATGTCTTATAATATCACATATTACCCGATATATCAATCTATTTA
>CAZBEA010000027.1:0-11953 GCA_964490835.1 uncultured Gammaproteobacteria bacterium | reverse complement strand
TTCTTAGACTGCATACAAAAAACCCTGGGCAGTGTATGCCTGTAGTATGAGCGTAGTTGAGTTCATGTGAAAAGTCAAGGGGGTATTTGATCTAGTAATACACTAAAGAAGTTAAATTTTTTCTATTCATTATCTTATCAATATTCAAAATACAATAACCCGAGTAGGAACATGTGGAGTACTTACACAGTGATTTAAGCTTTATATCAAGTCTGGGTGAATTCAAAACTATTTACACGCGATCGTTTGAGCGAGTTCTCTGTAATACCCTCCGGAAATACTGCAGGAGATCGTGAATCCATAATATGGACCATACGCGGGATTTCTGCCACAAGCCGTTGGGAAGGTATTTGCAGAATGAGACGTGCACTGAGCGCTGTATCCTAGATACGATCCTGTACATCCTGCTCCGGTATACCAATCTGCATAACTACTTGTAGCAGTACAGTATCTGGAAGAGCCTGTGTTGGAAGTAACGGTTCCACTACAATCATAATCATAACTTCCAAGGCCGTTGGCAGTGGTGAAATATGACGTTTGACCCGGCCGGGTGTTCGTTGCTCCACTCCCCCCCGCGACGTCGTAGCAATCCCCTCCACTTCCAACAATTGTTCCTGAAGAATAACATCCGAACGATCCTGAGCCGTACCCGTCACCGTCGTTGTCAACGTATCCATTCGTGCAACACGGCCCTGTTGTCACAGTGTACACGGGGCTCGAAAGACTTCCCTCATTTCCGGATCCTGAGGCTCCTGTTGTTCCACTCACCTGGTAGGCATATTGTGTATTACAGGTTAATCCCGAATCCGGATGTGGAGAAGCATTGCTAGCATCTGCTGTTACATACGAAGGTGTACATGATCCATTCTGGGTTCTATTACATCGGTAAATCTTATATCCCCCTGCACCACCGGAAGGAGCAGTCCAGGTGAGATTGAGAGTTGTTTGTGTCACCGTATTAGAACCAACAGACGTCGGTGCCCCGGGAGCACTGATAAAAGAAGAATTCGATCCTGCATACCGTGGAGATCCCGTTTGGCTATTGTCGGCACCCGCACACCAATAATATGTGGTATTCGGGGATAGGCCCGAGATTCCTTGATTGAATGACTGTCCCGTTGTGAGAGCACCCAAAGCCGCAGTTGATGAGGTATTGGCGTGAGAGGCACACGAGACATTGCCTGTACTCCATTTAAAGAATCCTGTTCCACTAAATCCTGCGGTGTTCGCAGAACCTGTGAGAGTTGCTGTGCTACTTGTTATTGAGGACGAGGATGTGTTTGAAACAGATTGCGGCGAACAGTCTGTTGTTGCGCCCGAATAGTTATTATTACAATCCAAATTATTTGCTGAATAACCCACCGGCACATCCTGCCCACTACATTGTTGTATCCCTCCCCCTGCCCCATACCCGTCGCTATCGGTGTCAGTATACACGCTCAGTTGTCGATAAAGACTATTATTTGAATCATTACAGTCGGCTGCTTGGGAAATGTACTCTTGGCTGAGCGTATTTCTTCGAAAATACCCAACATCGGGAGGTGTCGAGGCGCTTGAGGAGATAACCGCGCTTGAAGCATCATAAAATCCATCGCCATCGACATCTTTTACCCACACGAATCCTTTTCTCATCGTAGCCCCTGTGAATTTGTTGATATAACCACCAGGCTTATTTATGACTTGAAATGCTACTTGTTGATTCGCCAACAAAGTTAACGTGGCGCCACTATTTATAGTAAGAGTTGTCCCGTCCATGCCGGTCACATTTGCAGAGCCTGGAAAATTGCATGAACCCGAAGAAATAGTAACCGTCCCGTTCAAGGGCGCATCACAGTTATTTACCTGGCCGGACTGAGTTATGAAATATTTTAAAGTCCCATACCCGATGGTTCCATTTGTCGCAATCGAACAATAATAATAGGTAGTGTTAGGATTCAAATTTACACCCTGTGACCCCGTGGTAAACGAGTAATTTACATTCGTACTGCCCGATCCAAGCGCTGCGCCTCCGGCAGAGGGGATTCTTGTGCCACCCACATCAGAGCATGAGCCGGGATTGGTCGTCCATAACCTGAAATAACCCGTTGTAGAAATAGAGTTCGGATTTGCTGTTCCTTGTAATCGAACTCCGGTGCTGGTTAATTGATCTACATTATTAGTAGTAACAGTGGGTGCGGCTGCAAAAACCAACGTCACAGTACGCATTCCGAAAAGTAATGCGCACATAAGTGACCCACTTAAGATGGTATAAAGCCGTACTCTATTCATTTTTTATGCGTAAAGTTACATATCAGGTACACTGGTTGAATTGATCTTTTCGGCTTTGCTAAGTTCAATTTAACTTAATGACCTGATAGACCAATGAGTATTGAATATTATCAAACAATTACAACAATGGCTCCAATAAAAAGACAGTAGACAGCAACCGCGTAAATTCCTGCTTTAATTCTTTTTTGTATTTTAATTTCCCGGTTCATAATATCCATAGAATGGCAATTCTACCCTTGACTGATTAGTGCCATCGTCTATTAAAAGAATAATTTTATATCGGGTTTGAAGATCGTACTCTACCGTCCACAAGCCACCCCATGTTCCTTCATTTCTGGTGCCTGATAACGGATTATTTAAGACGTATCGAGTTGCTGTGGCATCCTGTGTTTCTTGGCTTGTCATATTGGTACTGTCGTTGACGACAAGGATCGTGACTGTCTGGACCGGAGGACTATCCGGACTATTAATAACAACATCAAAGTATTGCAATTGGCCTCGGTCTGGGGGGTTGTATGTCTGACCATTGTAAGGGTAAGGTGAAACGTATCCTCCCGTAGCATTCGGGAGAGCGCTTGATGTGTCGTACCATAGTTGCCCACCTGGTAATGGCTCGACGGGAGCTGTCGTAGGTGTCGGAGTAGGAGTTGCAGTAGCTCCACCACCTCCGGCTCCGCCACCTCCACCCTGTATGGGGGTGGCAGTTGGCTGAAGCTGGGTATTACCCGCAGAATACGCGGATGCAATAGTTGATTGACCGCTTATAAACGGGCAGTCAACCGCACCGGATAATACGCATGCGTAGGGGTGATCCGGATCATCACCGTAGTCTGCCGGCGTGCAAACTCCTGGAAAATCTACCAATGGACATGTTTGGCTTTCCGGAACTGAGGCAAGTCTTGAAAAAATAACATTCCACTGAGGACACTGGGATTGAGAATCTGTCAGGTACACAATAGTTCCTTCGTCTCCTTTTTTAACTATTTCCTGCATATAAATAACACCGTCTTCTTCCCAACTTCCACCCTCCACAAGAGACTGGGTTAATGATGAAACTTGTCCCGGATAGCATTTATTGTCTTCGTAATAAATTTGGATTGCATTTTTGATTTCTTTCAAATTATTCAGACGAGCGGCATTCTCGGCTTTTTCAATTTGACTCTTTGGATCAAGTGTCAAGATCATTCCGGCCGCAAATGCGGCGAGGATTGTAAGCGTTACAAGAATTTCAATGAGGGTAAACCCTGCGTTATGCGAATAGAAATCGATGAAAGAACGAAATGCTATTGAGTGTCGTACACTTTTCACAAAATTGTGGTAGTACAAAACTAATTGTTTCACTTGCAGTAAAATTTAAAAATCTCAGGAAAATCGGTCTCTATTTGAGCGTAGTACAGGCACAATCAAATGTCAATAGGTAGAAAATATTTTGTATAACTTTTTTGTTCTTTTAAATATTATGAGCCTGGTGGTTGTGAAAACGAATTTCGGGGTCTATTACTCTCTTGTAATGCTTCACCGGTGATAGATTTCGATGCCTGCTGACGCGGTACCCCCTATAACGATAGAGGAAAAAGGGACCTACTAATCAGTATCTATCTACGATGAAAAGAAAGATTATTGATATTCTTTGATGTCAACTGACTGGGTCGGGGGAATTACTCTACTACAACAATTTGACCTTTTTCTTCGGGTCGATACTCATTTTGATAATTGTATGTTCCAACTTCTGTTAGCTTTACAACTACCTCATCATTTTCCTCTACTTCTCCAAGATTCATAATTGGGTTACCGTCGGCTGTAACAACTTTTAGTTTGTCTTCGCTAAAATTTAAGATATTAACCTCTGCGCCTTTTTTAACAGTGACGGTTTCCGGAACGAATCCTGTAACTGTTGAGAATATTGTTTCTGCAGATGGAATCACCGGTGTCGGAATTACCGTCGGTTGAGGAGCTGTTGGGGTAGTTGATCCGACAAGTGAGTCTTTGCCATTAAAGCCTACTATCACGGTAGTTGCAAGAAGGATAACAATTGCAATAACAAGAGCAATTGCAATGATCTGTTGATTCTTATTAAGACCTAACGCACTTCGCGCCATATACTATTAGTATAGATACTGTTTTTTTAAAATGTCAAGTGGCCTCTTGCTGTGCTGCTTGCTTCAAATAGTCTATTCCTAAGAAAACCTGCACAATATTGTTATTAACACGCATTATTCCATTTCCGATCGCATACTCCCTCTTTTCTCCGTTCTGGAGCGTTACCTTAAGGCTATTTTTAATAGATGAAATAAAATTTTCATGCCTACCCAACACATCAAAAGGCCCGATATCGTTATACGACGAGACAGCCTTGGCCAAGCCCTCAAAAATCGTTTTTTCAGGACTCCCCACATATACTTCGAGAAAACGAATGCTTGTGTTGGGTTTTTGAGGATTGATCGGTTGCTCGTTCATATACTATATATAGTATAGCTCCATGTCTACTCTATTTTTTCTTTCTGAAAAATCTTTTCTTGCCGTTACTATTCTGATTTTGATTATTATTCCGGAAATTTTGTTGCGGAACAAAGCTCTGATTTGCTCCCAAGAATGATGAATTATTTGATATATTTTGTGATGGTAAATCTCTATTCTTAATAGATTGATCTATATTGTGATTCGGCTGTGGGGGAGTTGCTACCAATATTGTCTGCTGTGGTGGTGACGCAACAGGTGAGGGTATGGCCGGCTGCTGCACGGTCTGTTGTGGAACAGTATTGACCACAGGCTGAGGAGGTGACATCTGAGCTTGAGCCGATATCGAACCCGGGGGTGGGCCAGAAGGCGGCGTGGCCGGAAAGTGAGCTGCCGGTACGGAAGGGACCGCTTGTCCCGGAAGATCTTTCAAGCTTCCCAAAAACATAAGTTTTTCAGGCTCTAATTTATCAAATTTCCCGTCAAGTATACCCCTTACATCATTAACCGTATCTTTTACCTCTACATACTGCCCCTTTTTACCCGTCTGAGGCTCTGCCACAAAGAAAGATTGAGTCATATACGACTTAAGAATTTTAGATCTTTTGTAATAAGCCTGGTCTTGGGCAGGCAATTCTGATTCTCCGATAAGAGATACGATACGCTCGAGCGCTACAGCTCTTTTCAAAAGAGATTGTGCCTCGATGAATGTACGATAATGAAGTTCTCCAACAACATCGGTGGACAAAGCGGATGAAGCTGAGGAAAGAAGGTCTACGGCAGGAAATCGCCCTTCTTGATATACCTGTCGTGATAAAACAACGCTCGCATCAAGGTAAGGAAAAACCGATTGCACGGCAAAGTCCGTAACGTCGTCTGAAGGTACGTAAATTGCCTCAAAAGTGGTGATACTTGCGGCTTCGCGTGATACAAGACGTTCATGGATACCTCCCATTTCCGATGTCAATGTAGCCTGATATCCACCCTCTCCCGGAATTGTGTTCATCAGTGTTGCCAACTCGTATCCGGCTTGCGCGAATCGGAAAATATTATCAATAAAAAAGAGCACATTTACTTTTTGAACATCTCGAAAGTATTCTGCCATCGTTACTCCAGCCACTGCAGTTCGAAAACGGATCGCAGGATTCTCACCCATCTGACCGAAAATGAGAGCAATAGAATCAAGCACCTTACTGTCTCTGAGTGATTCAACAAGCTCATGTCCTTCTCTCACACGCTCACCCACACCGGTAAATACAGATACGTTTTTACCACCACTCATAATAACAACGTTGTGAATGATCTCGGTTAACAGAACGGTTTTGCCGACTCCCGCACCTCCGAAGAGTCCGACTTTACCTCCCTTGAGAATTGGTGAGAAAAAATCGAGCGCCTTAATTCCTGTCAGAAGAACCTCGTGAGGAATAACTATCTCCTCAAGATGAAGTGCTGGAGTAAAAATTGGTTTGTAAAAGTCCGGCTTTACAGGTGGCTTACCGTCTATCGGTGTGCCAAAAACATCCATAACACGCCCAAGAATTGATCTACCAACCGGAATTCTAATCGGGTATTTGGTATTCACGACCTTCTTTCCACGCTGCAGCGATCGTGAGCTGGACAAAAGCAGACAGTAAAAACTATTCTCTCCCGAAGACGAATACACTTCCATCCATACAGTTTTATCTTCCTCAAGCACCAGAATATCGTGAATCGAAGGGAGATCTGTTTCGAATTCTACCTCGACGATATGACCTAAAATTGATACTATTCTTCCGGATTGATACATATTTTTTATACAAAGATTATACTTTTAACTCTTGGCCCACAAGAACATACCCGCCAAAGACTCGATTCTTTTCTTGTTATCAATGCTTTTTTTGAGCCGTAAAGACTGGACCCTGAGGTCTTTTTGACGGTCTTCGATGTTTGAAAGCATTTCCTCCATGGCTCGGATTCTACCGGCAAGACGTGCCAGTTCTCCCTCGTGCATCGTCTGCTTGAAGTCAGATGAGAGCACTTGCGTTTCAAAGAAATCAACAATTACGGCAAGAGATGGTTCGAAGAAGTATTTTGTATAATGCGCGTTTCGATCGGTTCCTCCATGAAGCTCCTCTCCCGCCAGCTGGATCATCGTCGGATCCTGATTTACCATGTTGATGAATCGTGGATAGAACACATTGACTTTCTCAAACTGGGTTATATATTGCATCACGGGTTGCAGATCTCCGAGTGATATTTTCATATCTGGGACCTCGAAATATTGGTACTTCTTTCTGAGATCATTACTACTCATCAAATCTCTTCCGACTTTTCCTATCACGACCAGTTCAGCATCGTGCTTGAGAATATAATCTTTGTATAAAACGAATACTTTTTCGACAACTCCCCCATAGAATTTAGAGTTTGCTGAAACAAAAACAGCGACTTCTTTTCCATTGCGCACGTTAGTCGTGAATGAAAGAACATTCGATCGCTTTTTGTGCCTGTTCTCGAGATCGGCAATTGCATGTTTGTAGTTGGTCTTTACATCCATATAGACTTCGGATAATTTCTCTAAGAAATCACGTGTCGCAAGAACCGATCCTTTTACTTTTTGGATACGTAGAACCGAAATCTCCTCGTACGACTGCGAAAGAAGCTTCAACGTACTTACCAGCTCTATTTCTTGATTTATTTGGTCTTTATTAAGCATATTTTGATAAGTTCCTCCTTTTTCTGGGAGATCTTCGAAAGTAATTCGTTGAATGAGTTCACGTCCCTCACAAATGAATCTATATAATTTTTACCCTCCTCCATCTCATACAAAGAAATAAGTCTGTCGCGATATTCGCGGATATCTTCGATCGATGCATCGGGGAAAAATTTCAACCATAAAATTCCAAATAGAACAATCTGTATGTTAATAGGTATAACTGTATTATAATGCTGCTCAAAAAACTTATACGTTACTTCTCCCGTGGCCAGAATGTTTTTTACGGTGTCGGTTAACTCCGCACCGAAATGCGAGAGATTCTGCATCTTCTGGTAGGTCCCAAGGAACGCCGTGATTTCCTGGGTTATGCTTTTTCTGAGCTTGTTCTGGGTCTGTTTGCCTACCCTCGTAACCGAAAGAGAGACGTTGACAGCCGGCCTACGTCCTTCATAAAAAGCATTAGAATCAAAATAAATGTGACCGTCTGTGATTCCCATAAGGTTGGTCGCGATATATCCTGAGAAATCACCCTCGACAAGCTCTGCAACCGGCAAAATTGTCAGACTAACCTCTTTTCCGTTAACGTCATAATTTCCCGCCCTTTCAAGCAATTTTGCATGTGTATAAAAAATATCACCCGGATATGACTCACGTCCTGGAAATCTGTTTGCAAGAAGTGAGATCTCACGATAAAACTTGGCGTGAGTCGATAGGTCATCAAGAACCACTAACGTCTCTACTCCATTGTCGCGAAAATATTCGGCAATGCTGACTGCGCTATACGGGGTCAGATAAATAAGCGAAGGTGAATCGTATGAGCTGGTCGCAACGATGACTGCCGAATCCAGAAGCCCTTCACGCTCGAAATATGCCCGAACCCTTCGAATGTCGCTTTTCTTCTTTCCAACCGCTGCATAAATTACCTTTACACCGTTTTTAATCTGCGTTTTCATAGAGGTAAGAAGAAATGAGGTCTTTCCGGTCTTTCTGTCACCAATGACAAGCTCCTTTTGACCCTTCCCGAGTGGAACCAACATGTCGACAAGAGAAGTCCCCGTAAAAAAGGGTTGCGATATTTTTACCCTTCCTACCATACCAACGACGCGTGTATCTATCTCTCTCTTCTCAAGATGCGATAGGTCTCCCCCGTCATTTACTAACGAATTTCCAAGAGGATCGATCATTTTTTTGAAGATATCGTTTCCGACAGGCACTGAAAGAAATTCGTTTGTTCTTGTCACTCTGGTTCCCACGATGACAGGCTCTTTGGAGAAAATCAGAATTGTGATTTGGTTCTTTTGGACCATAAAGACTTGGCCCTTTTCTCCCGACTCAAACACTACAATTTCATTCAAATGTGCACCCATAAGACCGCTCACAACGGCAAGGGGTGTCCGGATTTCTTCAACTATTCCGTATTCCCCGACTTGTGAAATATATGTCTGAAATTGATCCATAATTAGGCTTGATTTACCAAACTTCTCGTAACGTATTCATCTAAGGTTTTTGAAACAGAATAATCAGCGATTCTCCCGTTGAATTCGATGAGACAACCTCCAATAAGACTCGAGTCGAGCTTCACATCGAAAATCACCTGCATTCCAAGATTGGTAAAAAGAAACGATGCGTAATTTCGAAGATCTTTTTCATTTGGCAGATACGACAAAACAAGACCCATCACAGGCATAACTTTCATTTTATTCTTCAGATCTGCTAAGAAAAGCTGCACACCTCTTGAGTCCTGGAGATTGATTCCGGATGAATGGATCGCTTGTAAGTATCTTTCTTTTACATCGTGAGGCAGTATAACGGCCAGTTGCTCCTGAAGATTTATGTGGGCATTGAATAGCATCATCTCAATCTGGCGAATATAGTCCAGATGTATCCTTAAATCTTCAATCGTTAAGATACTTGCAAGGATTACATTTATACTCGGATTATACTGTTGGTTGTTCATAGTAAATATTAGTTTGATACATTTTGTTGCATCGGCTTTTGGATAAATCCTTCTTGAAATGCTTTCTCAAACGATGCCAAAATGAGCGCGCTGTGATCCTGGGGTGTGATAGATTTTCGCAGCACTTCACCAATTATTTCTTTTGCGATCGTATTTATCGTCTGGTTAATCCCTGCAATCTGAGCTCGTTTATAATTCTCAATTTCCTGGCTGATCTTCACAAAGTCCTCTTGAACCTTCCCTTGCATTTGCTTTTCGGCGTTGATTGTCTGATCTTGAAGTGCTTGACGGAATGAGTCTGCTTCTTTTTGCACGACCCCTTCGAGCATCTGCATCGTACGCTGTGCTTGATTCTCAAACTGCTGTTGAATCGAATAAAAAAGCTTTTGAAATTCAGCTTCATTCTTTTGGAAGTCCTGCGCGAACGACGCAACAGCTCTGTCTTCGGCTTCTTTTATTTCGTGATCAAACTCTTGTTGAGCGGTTTTGGAAATAAATTCAGCGCTTGAAATGGTCGATTGAGCCTTGCGAAGTGCATCCTCAATAATTTCTTCGGATTCCTTTCGAGTCTGCTCCAGAACCTGAATAGAGTCTTGAAGCGCATTCTGGGTAATCTGCTCGGAAATTTTCTTCACTTTTTTCCCACGAGAAGCTTTTATAAGCATAAAAACAGCCATCAAAAAAATAAAAATACTGACACCGAAGCCAGCGTATAATCCGAATATAATATTCATCTTCTTTCTAGAGCGTCAGAACAAAATACGCAACCGCAAGTCCAGAGAATACAATCGCAACCGTGATCATTACGTTCATCAGAATTCCTACTTGAATAGTCTTTCCGGCTAACGGATTACGTCCAAGAGCCTCTATACCGTTGCGAGCAATCTTGGCGAACGTAAAAGCTCCGAGTATCGAGGAGACGATGACAAGAAGCGCCGCCAAGAAGTAACGAAACACAATCGTTGGAGCTTCATACGTTGCGAGAGCCGTTAACTGAAGTGCCTCAAAAAATCCCTTCGCAAGCTTAGGCTCGCGAAGAAGATAATGCATGTTCAAAGCCACAGAAATCATACCCTCCTTATTCGGATCGCTCGGATTATAATCTTCAAGAGCTGTCCCAATAACAAATCCTGATCTTGTTGCTTTCATCCCAACGCCCTGAATATCACTTGCAGCAATTTCATCTCCCCTTGCTATCGCACCGTTTTTGGCAGATATTCTCACGTAGACATTTCCGTCGGAAAGCAACGGATTTTTTCCAAGACCTTCGACCTTAAAAACGACTGCCGGGTTGGCGGTGATCACTCCTACGACATCCTGGTCATATGCAAACCGTGAGGAGACATACTGCTTGTTGTTGAATGAAATAATCGTGCCGTCTTGCGAGTCTTTATCATCCAGAGGTACGTAGCGCGCTACTCCAAAAGAATTTTCAAACTCTCTCTCTTGAGCAAGAACATTGAGCGGAACAAGAAATGTAAAAAGAAACAAAAAAACGACAATCGAAAGGATTTGGTATTTTCTGGTAAGGAATTTTAGAAAAGATGGAGTTTTTCTAAATATTATTAGTAGGTCCATAACTTCCAGTATAGTGAAAAAAAATTCAAGTTGTCAATGATTTTTATGAATCCAAACACAGGTATTTTTGCAGAGTGTCAATGAGGCTGCTACCCGTTTGGCAGAGTTAATCGATGAATGATCAAACTACAAGACAGAATATGGACTTTAGAAGGGGTATAATTTGAATATAAATCTAAAAAATTGAATATAGATCTATAAGGTACTGAAATAAAATAGAAAAATAGGATATTATAAGATACTAAGATGTTTCACGAAATGTTTTCGCAAATAACGTCTTGCACTGATAGATCCAATTCAAAATAGCAGCTTATAATTTGCTATTCAAAATGGTGTTCAAAAAATATACTCAAACTACCCTTTTTTGTACTTGACAAGGAGGTCGTATTACTGATGTAATTAAGTATAGATTTCTATGCATCGATTAATCAATTCATAGGAATCTTTTGCCTAAAGTTTGAATGCCTAAAAATCTGCCTAAAGAGAAAAACTATGTGCTTATTGGTGAAGCAGCTAGCCTGCTTTGTGTGTCTATAGACACGGTAAGACGATGGGATAAAGAGGGAAAAATTCATTCCGTCCGCCTGAACGGCAAAAACAGATATTTCTCGGTCGAAGAACTCAAGTCACTACATACATCTCGCCCACTTACAATTGCTGAGGCGGCAAAAAAATTGGGACTCTCAGTTGTCTCGATGCGACGTTTTGAAAACCAAGGACTCTTGACCGCACAAAGGAACTCAAGAGGAGAAAGGCTTTTTGCACCTGAGGAGATTGAGAGATTTATAAAAGCCCGCGAGCAGAAAAAGTCTCAGAAATCGGCTGCTACTCTCCCAGAAGTATTCGCTCTTCCCAAAACCAAACCTGTCATTCACCCTACAACTCTCACTCAACCTGCGCAAGCACCAACTTTCTCACCGAAGATCGAGACCAATCAACCCCCCGTTGAAGCTCAAATCTCTTATGTTCCAAAAATCAACCGTGTAGATGAAATTAAAAGC
>CAZBEA010000026.1:0-12596 GCA_964490835.1 uncultured Gammaproteobacteria bacterium | reverse complement strand
TCAGGATTTTCTGGATCTACATTTAAGACTACCGCTTCATTTGCACCGATTTTTGGAATAACTATCCCGAAATCAACTGATTTTGGAGTAATCTGCTGCCTGGTGCCGTCTGAGAGAATTGCCTCAAGAAATGAAATGTCCGGAACATCAGGCTTGGGTAACGCACTCTCCGTCCCAAGTGCCCGCTGGTGCTCAAGGATTTTATCAAGCTCTTTATCAAGAGTGTCCGAGAGAACAAATTCATACCCTTTTACCCGCAGGAGTCGATACGAAATTTCATAGTATGCGGCCGGAGCAAAAGTCAGAATAATTCCAAAAACGGTAAAAAGAATAAGAAAATTTGCAACAAGTCGGATTATAAAAAGCCTGACAAGGCCCCCGCGAGACTTCGGCATTTTTTTCTTTTTGAGGTGATGCGGTACGACTGCCATATTAGTTGAATTTAAATTGTGCCTGAACTTTCTTATGTACCAACCACAGTCCGAACGCTAAAATTGCAAGAATTATTGCTATAAATTGAATTTTTTGGATGATATCGTGTGCCGCAATACTCGCGCTCCCAAGAAGCACCCCTGTCACGACAAAAATACTCGCCCATGCAACGGTTGAAAGAAATGTGACAAGTAAGAAATGATAGAACGGATAACCAAATGCCCCCGCCCCAAAACAAATAAATGACCTGACACTCCCCAAAACATGCCCGTATCCGATTAGTCCGGTCCCGTATTTTCTCGAAGCTTTTTGAAATGTGTTGATGTGGAGATTCAAAATTTTTCGAGACTTCTGAGAAAGAATTCTCCCCCGGAATATTCTACCCAGACAATAATTTAAAATATCCCCCACATACATTCCTGCTATTCCCATGATAAGAAGTTCGAACGGTGACACAAGTCCAATACTCGCATAATAACCGCCGACAAGTAAAAGTACGCTTCCCGGAATAAATATTCCCGTTATAACAAGACTTTCCAACAGTCCACCGACAAAGACAATCAAAATACCATACTGTCCAAACAGCTGCTCGATAAGCTCAATCATTTATTCTATTGTGAAGCGCATACGAAGAAAAATCAACAAAGTTATTTTTTACTGTTGTATTTGAGGGACAGAAGTGAAATAAGAACCAGAAATGCAAAGGTTGAGGCGGACATGAATGGAATCGTCACAAACCCAAAAGCCTCAAATTGTATTGCAGAACACGCAACAGTCCCCTCACTACACGTCTCAAACTGTGGTTGGTATTCTATAAATACGTGCCAAAGCGCGATAAGTAGGCCGATTGAGGACAAAAATAACGAGTACAAAAATACCTTCGAATCTTTATAGTACATCGCCAGCAAAAAGAGAAATGTCTGCGGGTACATAAATATCCTTTGATACCAACAGAGAGTACACGGTTCGAGCCCACCGAGTTCTGACATAAAAAGACTCCCGACCGTTGCGCCGAGGGAGAAGATGAATGCAACATACAAAGAATACGAATTAACTATCTTTTTCGAATTCCGAACAGCGCTGTTCTTGGGAGCAACATAGCCAAGAATCAAAAGAATAAGAATTACAACCGAGAACACACAGATACCCAAGGTGCCGAGCGCCAGAAGGTTGGCGATGAAATCAAATGGAATTCCTGAGTCCATAGTTATTCTGTTGGGGTGACTATTGTTTCAGCAGATGGTGTTGATGCCGAAGATTCCTGTGTGGGGGCTCCCTTTGCAAGTTCGGCATCGAAGAGTTTTCTAAATTCTTCAATCGACAAACTTTCCAGCTCGATTCTCTTTCCATTTAAGAAAAAGGTGGGTGTCGAGTTAACACCGAGTGAAATTCCTTCGTTGCGCTGGTCATCGATTTTTTTGGCTAATGCATCACTCGTCATATCTGATTTAAATTTCTCGACATCAAGATCAAGCTCGGATGCGTATTCTTCAAACTTTTTCCCAGCCGACGGCTCGTTACTCCAATCCTGTTGTCGTGAGTATAAAAGACTGTACATTTCCCAGAATTTTCCCTGAAGACCGGCTGCTTCGGCAGCGGTTGCCGCCGGAACTGCATTACGGTGAATAGATATAAGAGGGAAATGCTTGTAATTAAATCTGACTTTCCCATCGTATTCCTTTAGGACCTCCTCAAGAATAGGATACGCTGTTGCGCAGTACGGACATTGAAAATCAGCAAATTCGACAAGAGTTACCGGAGAATTTTCAGACCCCTTGAACATTCCGGTCTTCTCGATGGTCACTGCTTTATCGGAAGTTTCGGTAGATGTGGTCTTTTTCGATTCTTTGGCAAAGACGATAAATCCAACGAATCCGAGCCCGAGAAGTGCTGTGAGCGCGATCACGATTATTTTGTTCATAAGGCGTGTTCTATGATACGAAAAGTTGGAGCTTAAGTCAATAAATTAAGACTGCTCAAACTATAAATTCGTATATAAATCGATTATAATAACCCTGTTGTCCCCGTAGCTTAATGGATTGAGCAGTCCCGTCCTAAGGGAAAGATTGTTGGTTCGACTCCAATCGGGGACGCAAGTAAAGTAACAGAAACTCTGAGTGGGGTTAAAGGTTTTAAACCAACACTCTCGCACTGAACGAAGCGAATGTGTTCGACTCCACTCGATGGCGCAGAATAAAAATTACGAACTGCCATTACGGGGTGAGGTGTATCGGTTGCATACACGATTCGGGTTCGTGTGGCAGAGGGTTCAATTCCCTCCACCCCGACACAAAACTTATTGAGCCATAGGTGCGGAATTTTGACCGGAACCGGAAGTCACGAGACAGGTATCTCGACATGTTGAGACCGCAGTATTCTGATCGAAATTGGCTCCTTGCGTAACCTGCAATTGTTGGATACACGACTGAATACATACGTTTAATTCTGTTGCTTTTTCGGCCTTTTCAAGTTGACCCGCAGGATCAACAGTTACCAAAACTGCTGCCACAAATATTCCAACCAATACGATTGTTAGAACTGTCCAAAATATAAATATGGCTGTTATAAGCCACTTCACCCATTTTTTCCAATTTGTCCACGCCCACATTAAAACAAGCCCAACAAGTGGAAAAAATATCAGAAGCAATACCGTCACGATTGTTCGTGTATCTTCTGAGGCTCCCTGGTTTTTGGAATTATTTGCCATGGCTTATGTTCTCACTACAATTGTCGAAACTAATTTATCGTGCCAGCCTTGTTTTTTCTTATCAAAGATGATCCACAAAAATCCTAGCCCAAAAGGCATAAGCGCAATAAAGTACGAAAACCATCGCACCAGCGCGACCGAATAAGTAATCGGTCGACCGTTTTGTGTCACTATCTTAATTCCAAGAGCTCTTTTACCGGGTGTTGCACCGTTAAAATTAACCCAGAAAATAACATCAAACGCTACGTTCACTACAAAGAACAGGAGTTGTGCAATTCCATAATTTACGTCGGTGTTTTGTGTCGGGTCAAAAACATTCGGAGAAAGACCAAAGCTAATAAATATTCCCATCTGAATCAATGTCATAAGAACCAGATCAACAATAGTTGCAGCAAATCTTCTCCAAAACCCTGCGTATTGTAGTGACTTTTCGGCCATTATTTCTTTCTTTTTTTGTACATCACCTTGAAAAGTACAAAATCCAAAACTAACGACAGTATTATCGCGCTGATTCCCAAATACACGAGTGCAAATCCCGAATAATCAAGATAGAAAATATTTACACCCACACTATCTCTCAAAAAATTCCCCAAAGCAACGTATATACCAAGTAATAGCGGCCTGCCGTTGATGCTTACAACTGACAGAAGTGCAAAAATTGCGCCGGTTACCAGCAGTGTTGATGCGAGGGAAAAATGCGTATGTCTATGACGATGAACAAGCGCCTTTTCCCAAAAATACGCCGACACAACCGAGGCGATTACGATAGTTACAAGCAAGAAAAGAAAGAGTGGGACAAAGTCATCGCCGGTGAGCGATGCAAACCTAAGCGCTCCATAAAAAAATATAACTGCAAGCCAACTGAGGAAAAAAGCGCTCACTGTCAGGGGAGATACAAAATGCTTATGCATAATTTTACTATAACCAAATTTGGAAAAATATTTCAATCCCCAGTGTGTATTTGATATAGTGAAAGTATGGATGCCCACTCTTTTTTAACATTTGAATATCCCTCAGATCATTACATCCCCCATTTCAGCCCTAAGGCGGTTGTTTCACACGGTCATTTACTCAAACACATTTCTGAACAAGTTACTCCTCTTATGCGCTCGATTACGCTTGATGAAATGGATACGCGCCGTACACGACTCAAGGACAGACCGCTTATTTCCTACATTACGCTTTCGGATATTCTCTCGCCACTCACTGCTCAACCTGAATTTTCGTGGGTACTTTTAAATAATGTTATCGCCAAGCCATACGAAGATGAAATGGGTTGGGCTGCTGAGCCACAAGACGAAGCGGGTGAAATTGCGCAAATTGCCAAAAATTTTATCGACCGGGCAGATGATGCCCAGATGATTGAGGCTATGTTTCACGAAAGAACACCTGAAAAGCGCATAAAAATGGTCGAGATCATGGGACCCGCAGGACCATTTTATTATGTTGCCGATGGTGTTAAGAGAGTTGCGGCAAGTATTATTTCCGGATTCTCTGAAATTCCCTGTGACGTCGCACGCATCACATACCCGCTAACCGAGAAAGTTGAGGATCTTGATCAATATTATGATTGGAAGAAAAAAATAGGAATGAGGATGATAAAGGGTGAATTCCGCTCGGTATTTGAAGGAGCCGAGGAAATCCGATACCTTGATGTCGAGTCGGAAGTTCTCCAATGGATCCGAGTCACATCGCCTGCCAATATTGCACGCATCAATAGAGCTTACGAAACTCTCTACCCCGAATCACTCAAAAATCTTATGATTCCACGAAGTACCCTCTTTGACGGAAATGCACTGTGGAAATATTTTCGGCAACAAGCTTTTTAATTTTTAACTTTTGAGATATTTCTTGTACGTATTTTTTGTCGTTTAAATTTCTCAATTGCAGCTGCCGATTCCCGAGGTTTTTCAAGCGTTACAACGTGTCCTGCATTATCAATGAGTTCGACTGTCACGAATTTATTTTTTCGGGCGGTGAGAATTGCCTTTTTAATATCAACCAATTTGTCATACTTACCAAATACCAGATGCGTTGGAACCGTAGCCTTTTTCAAAGCCGACACCGCATCAAACTTTGTCATACTCACAGACATATTAAAAAGGGTTTTTGCCTCATTTCGACTTCTTCCATACAGTCCGTATTTATCGACTAATTCTTTGCTGTAGTTATGAAGGTTGAGGTATTTTGCAGTCATGTGACCGTAGTAGTAATTTGAAACAATTCTTTTCCCAACTCTTTGTGTGAGCCTGTTTACATTCCCTGTCTTCATCAAAAATGCATAGATTTTGGCGCCTATCCACGCATCTTTCAAAACCGGCGCGCCCATTGCTATAATCGTCTCTGTTTTCTGAGGATATCGTGCTCCAAAATCAATCACAACCCCGGCCCCCATCGAAATTCCACACGTAATAGAAGGTTTTATTTTCAACGCGTCGATAAATGCGGCAACAACATCTGCCATAATATCAACCGAATATTTCGGATACATATCTTTTGACCCTCCATACCCGGGCAAATCAAGAGCAATAACATGAAAACCTTTTAATTCTTTGAGTAACGGCACAAACCCGAACCAATCATTATTCCATGAATGTACGAGTAAGATTACGGGGCCTTCACCCGTTGTCACATAGTGGATCATTCCACCCTTCACTTTTGCATACTTGTGGAGTATCGGAATATTTTCTACGACTTCTTTTTTTGTCACCCAAATATTCTACCAGAAAAATTTGAGAATGCTTCGCGCTCCTTGCGATATTCCACAAAGCCAGCTATCCTATTTCTATGGATCCAAATTCTGAACAACGAGTCCAAACACCGCTCAACACACCTCGTCCACCCAGAAAATTGTCCGATTTTCCAATAGTCCCTCTTGTTGCAGTCTTTTCATTGCTTGTCATTCTGATCGTTATCACATTGTCTTTTCTAACCGTCTATACTCCGCTCAAAATTCCTCTTTTTGAGTCTTACAACAAAGAGCTGAATCTGTTTTTCTATCGCCTTCCTCTTTTCCCCAAAACTTCAGAGCAAATTCTTATTAACGCAGTCGACAAAAATGCCGAAATCCGATCGTACCATCCCAATTTCTCACTCACTGCAACTCTTGGATCATCGACAATTGAAGCAGCCGGGCTTGATCTCGTAATTGCGGGTCCTGTCGCTCTCAATAAAGACTCAATGTCATTTGATGTTGCGGCTCAAGCCGCAGTTAATTACCAGGGACAGAAATACGAGGTGAAAGCCAAGGCTGTTCAGATAGAAAATGATTTGTATGTAAAAATGGATTCGGTTTCGGATTCGATTTTGGGGATGCTTGCGTCCTTTACGGGCGGCTACGCGGGGGCTTCCCAAACCCTCTCCAACTCCCAAATTCAAAACAATCTTGCCCGTCTTTTCCCGTATTGGATAGCATACGGCCGGCAAGGAATAGAATCCGAGTCGAGGCGCGAACTGAATCGCAGCGCCCCCCAACGTTCAATCGTTGATACCGCTCGCACAGGCGCACAAGATTTTCTTCTCAAATCAAATGTCCTTCCTTCGGTTAAAAAAATGGATAATGAAGAAATAGAAGGAGTTGACAGTTATCATCTCGTCTTCAAACCGACAAGAGAAGAACTGAGGAAACTATACGATGAATATAAATCGCAAAATCCGAATAATAATCCTGCATCGCTTGATCTGTCAAATGAATTTATTAACGGAATTGATTCTGTTGATATAAATATTTGGATCGGGAAAAAAGATGCAATATTCCGTAAATCGAGCATTGTGATGTCTGTAAATCTTGGGTTTCTTGAGAAATTAGCATCCACCGGACAAAATCCGTATTTAGGATATGCTTCAATGCTCGGGGTAAATCCCAAATTACACATCTCATCAGTTCTGACTCTCAAGGACGTAAATAAAGAATTTACCTTCCAACACCCGTCTCCTACGATAGCGTACATGGATTTTTCTACCAGAGCCTCCGATGCATTCAAGACCGAAGAACAAAAAGCAATGGAGGCGAAGAAAAAAATGGCGGATCAGGATTTAACCACAATCGGAGGCGCACTCACGAAATATTATGTCGCCAAAAACCAATATCCCTCAACCCTGATAGAACTTGCGACAACTGGTTATCTGGTGGATCAAGAGCTTGCTAAAAGACTTGGAACGTATACCTATCGAGTCGGAAGAAGTAACGTCGCAGTTTTCACGCTTCTATCAAGCGGCACGACAGGTGAAGGCGAACAATACTATGGTTTTACTTCCGAATTTATGTATAACAGAATTATAACTCTCTCCGACCTTTCACGGCTCTAGATATCTTCAAATCATTCTTTTTTCATATTGAAGATCCCAAAAAAAGCAGAACCTTATTCCATCTTATTAATTCATAGTACGCACTAATAGAATATTCATGTCTTTTTCTGGGACAAAGGATGCCCGCGCTTAAAAGCAACATTAGCAAAATATTCTATTCGAATAAAATTGAGAATTCAAAACTTCTTATTTACTGCTACTTTTTACTTTCCCTGAGTCTTCTGCACTCTTCCAATACCTCATCCATAGTAAAAAGGGGTTGCTTCATCCAATATGCCTTTTCAAAATTGTTTCCAATCAATCCCCTATCTTTCAAAGACACAATACCTTTGTTCACTTCATCAACTAAGTCTTTTACTAATACCATTGGTGATGTATCGAGGTCTTTTTCGTATTTTTTAATCATTTCCAATTCATCATGAGAACTTTTAAAAACTGACTCGAGCACAGCAGGATCGATGAACCCAGTATAAATATCTCCAATTCTAATCCTTGCTAAATCTTGAATAATCTTCTTTCTATCACAGACGTACAGCAACTTTGAAGAATAACGGACTAACAATTCCTGATACCGTTTTCTTTGAGCTTTTTTTTCTTCTGCTCTGATATCTTCATGATCTGGAATATATTCATAGAGCTGCGATAGAGACCTTGAAACATAAGGATTCCTTAGTTTACGGAGTGCATTATTCTTTATTTGCCTAGGACTCTCTCTCACTTTGTAACCTAAAATTTTTCTTATCTCATCCAATGTAAGCGGTTCTTTCGGTTTGCCTTCTTCGTTAAGTCCCAGTCCAAACCACATCTCCAGCACGGTTCTCTCAATAGGCTTTAATACCTGAAGAGCTTCTTGCATCATGCGCTCAATTTCTTCACGCATTACAGTATCTATTGCATTCTCCTCAGGATCTTCATTCTCATCACTAATAACGTTTTCAATCTCACCCTCAGCCAGATCAAGCGTATTCGAATCAACATTGCCTCTCGTGACTTTTTTTCCAAATCGTACCCTACTTCCGAATTTTGCCAGTCTTGCACGTTGAAAATTTCCAGGAGTTATCGCCTCAAGTGAAGACATACTACGTCGTTCTCCTGCCAGCCGTACAGTCCTTTTATACCATTCATCTGTGGATGGCTCACGATGCTCCTCTTGCATAAAGAGATCGCGCGCGCGTCGCATCAGATTTGAGAGATCGACTACACGTTGAGGTACCGGGATATAATCATTGACACCCGCCACTGTTACAGACGATTTAAAGTTATTCAATAGACTCTTTGTAACGTAACTTGAAAATTTTACGACGTCTTCAGTTTTTGGAGAAACAAATTCCGGATCCCAGTTGTCTATACAGCTATTGAGCACTTCAAATCCCTGACCTATCATTTCCTCCGGCCGGACCCCGGACTTGGGCATTTCTTTCAGAACAAAAGGGATAAGTCTTATTGCAGATTCGATTATGTCATTTCTTGCAGCGGATCTGGCTTCATCGGTAGCATTCGGATCTCTTGTGACTGCAATTTTCTGCCGGGTTTGTACATCATCCAAAATGGTGATGTTTTTCTCATTCAGATCTTTCAAAAATGCACCATAAGGATCTATGTTTACAGCGGAATGTTCAGAGAGTACCTCAGCCATATTTTTATTATACAATAGGCATACGAATGGACGGGATTTTTGCAATCAACAAGCCCGAGGGTATGACGTCTCATGACGTTGTTGCAATCGTGAGAAAAAAGACAGGTGTCAAACGTGTCGGACACGGCGGAACACTCGACCCATTTGCTACGGGGGTCTTGGTCATTGCAGTCGGACGAGAAAATACAAAACAACTTTCGCAATTTGTAAAAGGTGAAAAAGAATACGAGACAGAAATAACCCTCGGCGCTACAAGCACAACAGATGACAAAGACGGAGAAATTACACCGTACACGATTTCCCAAATTCCACAACTCCAAACAATTCAAGACCTTCTCAAGGATTTTTTGGGCACAATTCAACAAACTCCTCCTATCTATTCCTCACTTAAGATAAATGGCAAACCGGCACACAGGCGCGTGAGAAAAGGCGAAGAAGTCAAACTTGAACCACGCGAGGTTACCATTCATTCAATTGAAATTCTTTCGTATGAATATCCTATTCTTCGACTGAAAATTGCGACGGGGCCCGGCGTATATATCAGGGCAATAGCACGTGACTTGGGTCAAAAATTAGGTACGGGTGGGTATGTAACGGCACTTAAGAGAACACGAGTAAATACCTTCACACTTCAGGATGCTAAAGAAATCTAGGTTTCTTCTAAAATAACTTCCGATTCTCTTATTGTGTGATATAATATAGGATGTATTTATGTTAGCAGAATCTCGTCCACCGACTCATACTGCAGTCCATGAACAAATACATCACCTTCCCGACCAACGGAAGAATTTGGTATCAGCATATGACCTACTTTTCCAAGACTTGAAGGATTCTGAGCACGTTTTCACACAAGATGATATCTTTCGATATCACCATGTGCTGGGGCAAAACCTTCCACATATGAAAGATGTTCCACCGTGCACGTATGCCCAACGTGACAGAATGCCTGATAATATGCCGTGGCAGGTCTATCTTTTCACCGAGCCTTCGAAAATCCCGACAGAGATGGAACAATTCACTCAGGACTTTAATGATTATATGCATTTCAAACCTCAAAAACCTGAGGATGCTGTAATCGTTATCGAGAATGCAGCGGATGTTAAAATCCGATTTACAAATATCCATCCTTTCCCTGACGGAAATGGAAGACTCGGAAGGCTTTTGACCGATGGTATTCTGCTTTCCGGAGGCCTGTACCAAATGCCTCATTGGCTCGATCCGAAAACGTCAGATCCCATCAGACAAAAACTAAGCTATTTTGCTATGATGCGACTTTCAAGCGAACAGTATCCTTCGTTTTTACTTCGCTTTATGGTTGCCCAGCAACTGAAAGCGCTCAATTCGGAGATCGACGCAATTGTCTCAAATTCACAAGCGCTTCTTGAAGCTTCAAATTCCGGATATCTTGCCAATAGAAGAGAGACTATTGCTTCTCTTGAGGAGTATTCTATTGCGATAAACGACTATATCATGGCCTTCCCACCCCCACAGCTTCCAAGGAACCCCAACTTTTCTCCATCTCCCAGAGAGTGAAAATTTTTCAATATAGTGATATAATTACTATATGACGTATGAATCAGAACCGAATCCTTCATTATCTGAAATCCTAAGACAGCAGGCTGATCGAGCACGAGCTGGCGGACTATCAGATAGTCTTGATATTGAAGGTGTACCAACCACACCAGGGCAAATTCTAGAATTACATGGACTTATGGACCCGACTCCCGAATTTGTTCATGATCCGGAAATTCCTACCGAATTTGAGGAAGTATTACATGAAGCGGCAAGAAGTTTTCGCCTTACGGGAGTTTGGACAAGTGTTGCCGTCGAAATACCAAACCCAGACAATACTCCTAGAGAAGAGATAGTCCTATACATCGCAGACCATGTCAGAACACACAAATAATTTACCCGCACCGGACGATTTGACATTCTCTGCTTTGCAGGAGTGGACGAATCGTCACAATGCATTCAGCGCAGAACTCTTGAGACCTGAAACCCGTCAGGTATCTGATCTCTTCGATGCATATTCATATCTTGATGCCCTCCTGAGCGAAAAAGCCGAATTCGGAGAGGAAACAATAAAAAATCTTCATGCAATTGCAGCTAAAAGTATTCCATATGTTCATCCCTATGTCGGAAAATACTATCCTTTCCCTCGAAAAATAGAAAGCACACTTCCATGGGAACTAAAACCATTTGTACCCGTCAAGCAGCGCCCGGAAGCAATGAAACAGTTAGGCGAGGATTACGCGCAATTTATGAAAGACGGATACGATCGCGAAGGTGGTTCAATCGCTGCCATTGAACGTGCCGCAGAAGTCATAACACGAGTATCAGACATTCATCCATTTTTTGATGGCAACGGAAGAGTATCAAGAATTATGGCAGATGGAATTTTTCTAAAAGCCGGATTGTTCCAAGTTCCCTATTGGATTCCGGAGGGTGATATTTTTAAGGAGGGAAATAGAAATGCGTATTATCGACTTGTTGAAGATGCAAGAATCGGCAATCCTTTGCCGCTGAGGGAATTTCTTGCACACCAACAAGTCATCTCACTCGGACATGTAGTATCACACGTCTTTCTGAATCCTGTAGCCTTAACACAGGCAAGAGCACTTGGGAAATTTGATCGATATAATTATCAACTTGAGGAGATAAAACAATACACCTCCAATATCAAATCTGTTCAAGTCTAAGTAGTGAACCGCACGCTCACACTCACTGACTGATATTCAAAAATACTATTTTGGGGACATCACACACCGGAAAGCTCTAACCAATAAAATCTTGTATTCGTATAAGGCTATAGTTAATAATAACTCAGATCGGGCTTCTTTTCGGGAAATTCAAAATAATCAGGAACAGCCTTTCTGTCCAGAGTAGGAACTACATTCACAAGTGTGTCAATATATTTTCTTTGAGACCCTGAATCCTGATACAAATCAACATCTTTTGTGATCATAAGCCTTTGCCACGGATCAAAATGTCTGTTTTCTTCTTCTGATAATTCCGAACCTTGAGGAAGCAACTCACCCCAACCCGCCCCATGTTTTACAATAACCGGATACACCATCACCCTCCCGCCATTCTTGGTAACTCTCAGCATTTCAAAAAGCGCTTCACGGATCCCGGTTGTAACCCAATAGATCCCGTACGATGAGATCACATCATCAAAAGTTTCTTCACGAAATGGCAAAAATTGCGCGATTCCTTTTACCTTGACGGATTTTGATTTTCTATTGGGTTGCGGATCAAGATCAACAACATTTGCTCCGTACCTTTTAGCGACAGCTGAAAAATTAGAGTTTCCTGGTCCTACATCAAGTATCTTTTTGCCTTGTAAATCCTCTAATTTGTAATCGAAAAATTTTTGATACCACTCAAAAGATCTCCCTGTCACAGAAGAACTTGCAACTTCAGACAATATACGATGACTATTGAGAATTTCCATTGAGGTATTATACAAGAGAAGGGGTCTTGAGCCCTAGAACATGACGTCCTCGTCTGCCC
>CAZBEA010000025.1:0-12781 GCA_964490835.1 uncultured Gammaproteobacteria bacterium | reverse complement strand
TCATCTGCTCCTGCGTTTTTTGCTATTCTTCGAAGGGGCGCTTCAAGTGCTTGATAGACAATGTCTACACCCAATTTCTCATCATCAATCTTGAGAGAATCTTTCAGAGCCGGAAGTGTGGTTCGCGCCTTGAGTAGGGTGACTCCTCCTCCGGGAACAATTCCCTCTTCAAGTGCTGCCTTTGTTGCCGCTACCGCGTCTATCACTCGTTCCTTCTTCTCCTTCATTTCAATTTCCGTTGCAGCGCCGACATTTATTACTGCAACTCCACCAGATAATTTTGCAAGTCTTTCTTGAAGTTTTTCTTTGTCAAAATCCGATGTAGATTTGGTGATTTCTTTTTTCAACTGTTCAACTCTTGCGCTAACGATTTTTTTATCACCCTTTCCACCAATAATTTGCGTATTTTCATTCGTTGACTTTACCTTATCCGCTCTTCCACAATCCTCAACCGTTATACTCTCTAATTTTCTTCCCATGTCATCGGAGATCACTGTTCCACCTGTTAGGAGAGCTATATCCTCAAGCATAGCTTTTCTCCTGTCACCAAATCCCGGTGCTTTTACTGCGAGTACATTGAGAACTCCTTTTAATTTATTCAGAACAAATGCAGCCAGTGCCTCGCCTTCGATATCATCGGCGATGATAACCAAGTTCTTGGAAACTTTTACAAAGTTTTCCAAAAATGGAAGAAATTCCTGAAGATTTGAGATCTTCTTGTCTGTGATAAGAATATACGGATCCTCAATTTCTGCCTCCATCGAGTCGGGATTCGTAACAAAATATGCAGAGGCGTATCCCTTATCAAATTCCATTCCTTCTTTGTAGTCGATAGAAAATTCTATTCCCCGGCCTTCCTCAACGGTTACAATTCCATCTTTTCCAACTTTTTCCAGAGCTTCAGCAATCAATTTTCCGATTTCTTCATTCTGTGCTGAAATGGTTGCGACTTTAAGAACATCGTCGCCTTTTACTTCTTTCGTCATTTTCTTAATTTCAGCAGATACCGATGCGACTGCCTTTTCCATACCTACTTTTAAAATCATAGGATTGGCACCTGCAGCAACATATTTAAATCCGTTATTTATAATCTCTTGAGCGAGGAGGGTGGCTGTAGTTGTTCCGTCCCCTGCTACATCGTTGGTTTTGGAAGCTGCTTCTTTTACGAGTTGGGCCCCCATATTTTCAAAGGGATCTTCAAGCTCGATTTCCTTTGCAACGGTTACACCGTCATGAATAACATTTGGCGCACCCCATTTTTTGTCGATTGCAACATTTCGCCCTTTTGGACCAAGCGTTGTAACGACCGCATCAGCGAGTTTATCGACACCTGCTTTAAGGCGCTTTCGTGCATCTTCTCCGTATGTAATTTGTTTGGCCATAGTTCTTTAAAAATTATTCGACAACTGCGAGTATATCTTTTTGATCAATAATTGTCCATTCTTCGTTTCCGACTTTAATTTCATTTCCTCCCCATTTCTTGTACATAATTTTTTGTCCGACTCTCACAACCATCTCAACCTTTTCACCTTTTGGTGTAACATCCCCTGGGCCGATTGCCATGATTTCTCCAACTGTTGATTCTTTTTTCGCTGTTTCCGGAAGCAATATTCCTGAAGCTGTTTTGGATTCTGCTTCCAACGGTTTTACCAGAACATTTCCGAAAAGTGGTTGAATTGAAATTTTTGCCATAAAATCACTCTACTTTCTTTAACATTATCATTAAGTCCGGTAGAGTGCTAATATTTATACAACACCCACTTCTTTTTGTCAAGAGTTTTTGTAGCAAAATTTATTGACTTATCATATAAAAGAAGGTACGCTAGTTGGGTATGCAAATCCTGAAAAACCGGTATTTTATTGTTGGTAATCTTATCCTTCTCCTCACTATCATCCCGATTATTCTCTTCCTCGTAAGACAGCAACAGACAACCCAAAGTGAAGCTGCTAAATCTTCAATTCTTTCTTTTAATCCTCCCAGCTCTTCAACAACTACTGCCTGCACCGAATTTAGCGTTGACGTCAGAGTTGATCCCGGGCAAAATGTTGTCTCGATTGTTGATTTGTTTGTTAGCTTTGACCCCACTGCTCTACAATTGTTAGAAATAACCCCCGACGCACAGGTATTTCCGACAACAGTCAGACCAGGCGATATCCAAAATGGAGCTGGCACGGGAAGTATCATGGTAAGTATCGGACCAAACGTGGCAAATGCAGTTCGCACTCCATCACGGGTAGCAACCCTTAAATTCAAACCGCTCAAAGCCGGCAGTGCATCGGTCACGATAGACCCTGCCAAATCCCAAGTTCTGTCTCTTGCCCCAGCCGACAAACCGACAGAAAATGTGCTTGCTTCGACCAGTCCCGGTGCTGTCACCGTCACACAATCTGCAACGTGCTCTACCGGTACAACAACAGGCCCCACCGCCACCCCTACAACTGGAGCCGCAACACCAACACGAACTCCTACTCCGACAGGTGGAGTTGGTGGAAATAACCCTACTCCGACTCCGACTACAGGGGCATCAACTATTACGCCTACCCCGACCGGTACTACGAGCGCATCAATCACCCCTACTCCTTCCGGACCTAACCAATTACCGATTTGTACATCGCTTACTGTCAGTCCATCAGCAACCGGCTCTGCGCCATTTTCGGTTCTGTTTACTGGCGATGGAAATGACCCTGACGGAACGATTTCAAAAGCAACATTCAACTTTGGTGATGGTAATACGATCGATGTCACAAACGGTCTCAGCAAACAATTTGTTTCGATCCAACAATCTCACACATACCAAGGAGGTAATTTCTCCGCAGTCCTGACTCTCACTGACAACAGAGGCGCCGTATCAAGCTCATCTGCATGCACAGTCACAATCGGCGTAACCGGATCACCAACGCCTACAGGAAATATTGCCTCGACTGGCACCCCAACACCGACACCATCAATTGCTAGCCCCGGTGGAACATTTGCAACATTTGGAATTATCGGGGGTGTAATACTTCTCTTCTTAGGTGGAATACTGCTCTTGAGTCTATAGAAGACCTAAACCTTTAGAACCGACAAAAAAGCATCTTTTGGAACATTCACACGGCCAATTGTTTTCATCTTTTTCTTACCCTCTTTTTGTTTGTCCAATAATTTATCTTTTCTAGTTCTGTCTCCTCCGTACAATTTTCCGGTAACATCTTTTCTGAACGCCGCAATTTTTTCACTCGCTACAATTCGTGTGTCAATTTGCGCGCGAACCGCGATAATAAATTGATGACGCGGAATCGACTTTGCGAGCTCCTCAACGATCCGTCTTGAAAAACTTTCAACTTCGGATTTGTGGACTATAAATGAAAGCTCTGGAATCACTTGTTCATTAAGTGCAATATCGACTCTCACAAGGTCGGATTTTCGAAATTCTGAAATTTCATAATCAAAAGATGCAAATCCCGATGAAGCGCTTTTTATTTTGTCGTAAAAGTCATAAACAACCGATGCAAGCGGCATTTCAAAAAGTACCTTTACTTGAGTCGCATAATACACAACGTCTTTCTGTACTCCCCTTTTACCATTTATTATCTCAAGAATTTTCCCAAGAAATTCAGGTGGTGTATAAATTTCACCATTTATATATGGCTCGGAAATTTCACGGGCTGAATTATTAAAATCTTTGGGTGATGTAATGCTTTCTCCGTCAACAAGATACTCAATTGTTGGCGGCGCTGTGAATACTTCAATTCCACCTTCCCGCTCGAGCCTCTCCATAACAATCTGTGCATGTAAGAGTCCTAAAAATCCACATCTGAATCCCGGACCAAAGATAGTTGAATGCTCCGGTGCAATTACAATTGAGGCGTCATTAAGTTTTAATTTATAAATTTCTTTTCGAAGATCTTGATACTCACTATTTGATGTGGGATACATAGAAAGAAAAACAAAAGGCTTCATCCGCTCAAAACCCGGAAGCGCCGTACCGCCCGATCTGGAAAGAGTGATTGTATCCCCGACCTTTGCCTGGGAGATATCTTTAATATTTGTAATAATATAGCCAACCTCCCCGTTTGATAATTCGCTACTCGATACAAAATTGGGCGAAAGATATCCGACATCCAACACTAATGCATGCGAGTTATCTGACAGAAAAGTAATTTCATCTCCCTTTTTCACCGCACCATTTTTTATTCGAGAATAGATAATTATCCCCCGATGCTCATCATAAACAGAATCAAAAATATATGCCTGAGTAGGTGTAACCATATCACCGGTAGGCGGTGCCACTTTTTCAATAATTGCACCCAGTAAATCTTCAACACCCTCCCCTGTTTTGGCAGAAATAAGATAAATATCTTCTTTCCGAAACCCAAGACTCTCCATCATTTCAGTCTCTATTTCATCGACTCTTGCCATTGGAAGATCTATCTTATTAATCGCCGGAATTACTTTTAGACCTATTTTTTTTGCAAAATTATAATTTGCTATGGTCTGTGCCTGAATTCCTTTTGTTGCATCGACCAAGAGAACCGCACCATCACATGCATACATTGTGCGAACAACCTCGTATGAAAAATCGACGTGACCCGGAGTATCAATCAAATTTAAGATATAATCTATTCCTTGATATTCGTATTTCATTCTGACAGGAGCAAGTTTTATCGTAATACCTCGTTCTCGTTCAATTGGATTACTGTCGAGGAACTGAGCTTGTGACTCTCGCTCTGAAATTGTTCCAGTCATCTCAAGCATTCGATCCGCAAGTGTAGATTTGCCATGATCTACATGCGCGATAATTGCAAAATTTCGGATTAGATTCTGATTCATACAAAAGAATTATACATGAGGATATAGCTTTTTACGCTGCAAGATTTTTATGACTATGCCCTCGAGGATATTGTGATTTGGCATGTTCTATTGCTTGGGAAAGAAATGCTTCCTCACCTTGGCGCAAAATTTGTTCTTGAGGAAGAGTTGAGATATCTCCGTCGATATACTTTCTTAAAACAGAAACAGCCAATTCATGTTCATATGGCAACACTCGTTCGGAAAGTGTTTCGGGCGTATCATTAATTTTTGTTGGTACCCAAACCGCACCGACAACTTCGCCCTCGTCAACCCCAGATGTTACCCTATGGACCGTTGCCTGGGTTCCTATCGACCTTCCCGAGAGCTTTTCAAACTCAAGCGTCGCGGCGTGTACCCGTATCCCAAACATCCCTATTCCTCCGAACAGAAGCCTTCCGGGATGTTGATTAAATAGTGACCCCCTAAAAAATTCCACAACGTTGTCAGGTGTTATATGTAACCATCCATTCTGACTCACAACACTTACTTTTCTTTTCACCAGCGCTTCGAGCAAAGCCTCACCAAAGTTACTCATGTTAACCGACCCACTCTCTCTAAACTTTTGAGCATCGACAATTACTATATTAGCCTGGTCAATTTTTAACTCTTTTGCTTTTCCGATTGCAGGTACATTTTCATGACAAACAACAAGACACCCCAACTCCATGCCTTGGATTTTTCCCTGGTTCAGATTTTCAATAATATGCGCAGCCGTACTTCCGTTTCCGGATGCTAAAATTCCAAGTCTTTCTGTGTTCATCGAAGATCAAGTGTCGAACTTTCAAACACAATATTATATGGTTCAATAACTACTCTTCGCTTCCCCTTTTCTATAAAGCCTGCATCAAAACCCTGAAACTTATTTTTTCTAATAATTTCGATCGTTTTAGAAACGTCTTTTGGATTTATAAATAACGCATAATCCATCCCCATGTTAAATGTTGAATACATTTCATAGAGTGAAAGCCCCGACTTTTCTTGAATGAAAGTGAAAAGCTCGTGGACCGGTACCACTTTTTGAATGACATATGAGTAGTTTTGCCGGGCTCGCATCAACTTCCTAAGACCGTGCCCTGTGATATGTGAAATGTAATGCAGGTCAATACTCGCCTCTAGTAAGTCTTTTACCAGTTTTGCGTATATATTCGACTTTGCAAGGGCAACTTCCCCAAACATTTTTCCGCTTGGAAGCAGCTCTTTATAACCATGTGGTAATTTTTTTGCGATTGCCCGAACCAAAGACGCGCCATTGGTATTGAGTCCATTACTTTTAATAAGAACTATTCTGTCACCCTCTCTTAGTCGATTATCATGAAGGTAATTTTTTTCCTTTCCAATAATTCCGAATGCCGAACCCGCCAAAACAATTCTTTTTTTATCTATAATACCTTTTAGTGTCGGGGTCTCTCCCCCACCCCACGAAGCCATCGAAATATCACATGCTTTCTTAAATCCTACTATTAAATCCTTCATTCTAGCTTTATTTTCAAGCCATGAATTATTCCCAATTCCCCAATACGCATGAATCACAAGCGGCCGTGCCCCAACAGATACCAGATCATTTACAATGGTTGCTATCGTGTCGTGTGCTATTTCTTGATAAAACCTTTTTCCGGTTACTTTTTCTACTTCATCAGCTATGATATTTTTCGTTCCAAGTCCTTCGATAACTGTGGCGTAAAACTTTTCTCCATCTGAAAATACATACGCAGACTCTCCTCTACTACCATTCATTTCATGGAACTTATGGATTTGTAAATTTTGTCCTGTGGATTGGGCACTTTTTTGCGCAAGTTTTTTAATGGGATCTTTTGTGTTGTAATTATCGCCTGCAGAAGAATATGTTATTTTCTTCATTCGTTACTAAATTAACTAAACTCCTATTGTCTCGCCTATATTTTTCAAAATTTTATTTCTGTAGCCGAATTTTTTAATCACCTCGAAAAAATAATACGCTTCTTTAATATCCAAAAGCCAGGTTAGAAAAACGTATACCGATAATCCCAAAATTGATGCAATACTGGTCAGTGCCAGAAGATTTAACGTTCGCGTTGTGTCAAATACCAATTGGTCTAACAGCTTTATGGGAAGATATAAAGCAATACCGGTAATGATACTGGCAATAACAATTTTTCCTCCGTCCAAAATAAGCCTTGTCTTTGGAAGATGAATTTTTCGGTCTAAGAAAAAAGCGAGAGCGAGTCCCGAAAAAATATAACTAATTGATGCAGCAAGAGCAAGAAAATATATTGAATAGTTTTGAATTCTTATAAAGTACCATGCAAGTATTAAGTTCAGAACCGTTGAAACAAGACTAATAACAAATGGTGTTCTTGTGTCTTTTTGAGCATAAAAGGCGCGTGCAAACAGATAAATAAGAGACTGCGCGGTAACGGATAATGCAAAATACGCAAGAGTCAATCCGGTGTCAACAGTCGCTGACCAATCAAATCGATCTGCACCATAAAAAAGCCTAACAATTGGAATTCTTAGAACTATTAATAGAACACTGATAGGAAGCGTCAAAAAAAGAGTCTGACCGAATGAAGAAACAAATATCTCGATGAAAGAATTTTTATCGTTTGCCTTAAGTGATAACGAAGGAAAACTCGCCTGCGCAATCGACTGTCCAAATAATAGAACGGGCGCAACAACAAGAGTTTGTGCGAGATCAAAAATCACAAGACTCCTTGCTGACAAGAATGACGCAAAAAATACATTACTGGTAACTGCGACTTGCGTAATGATCAGAGTGAGAGACCGAGGTATCATCAAATGAAATAATTTTTTTACCCCTTCTGTAATTTCTATTTTCTTTTTGTACACAAATCCATGCATAACAAGAATCGGAAATTGCGACACGCAAAAAAGAAACGCGCCGATACAAACTCCTATAGCCGCACCAAATATGCCAAATAATGGAACAAAAATAATGATTCCCAAAATAATTCCGAAGTTATACAACGCCGAAGCAAGACCCGGAACAAGAAAATGCTGCAGCGATTGAAGTGTAGCCGTTTGAATGGTTCCCAGAATAAAAAAGACCTGCGCGATCTGGATAATCTGCATAAGGCGCGCCATCAAATCCAACTCGCTCGGAGAAAATCCGGGAGCAACAAGCGCTACAATCGGATGAGCAAAAACAACGATCACGGCGCTTATTCCAACATAAAAAAGAACGCCGATATTAATAAGTGTAGAAGTAAATGAAAATGCCTCGCTCTTTTTTTCAGACGAAACATATTCAGTAAAAATTGGAATGAATGATGATGAAATTGCTCCGGCAATAACGACTTGGAAAATAAAATCAGGGACTCTAAAAGCTGCAAACAACACCCCCAAATCGCTTGATGCACCAAATATTGAAACAAGAAGTCTGTATTTTACAAAACCCAGAATTTGAGAAAGTATTGTTGTAAGAACTATAAAAAATGCTGCAGAAAAAATGCTGGTCTGTCGAGAAAGCGCGGCATCAAGCCCTTTTCTAAAGAAATTTTTAACCATAAATGTTGTATTTTACAGTATACCATGCTAAAATAGCCTCATGCCAGTTATAAAATCTGCAATTAAAAAATTAAGACACGACCAAAAACGTGAAGCTCACAATGACGTCGTTCGCAAAACCGTCAAAGACTCGGTTAAACGAGCGACGAAGAAAAAAACCCCATCTGAGGTTAAGAAAGCGATTTCTCTTGTCGACAAAGCAGTAAAAGCCAATCTGATGCATAAGAATAAAGCAGCTCGCATTAAATCGCGACTCACCAAAGGAACCAAACCAGGAGCAAAAAAAACAACTACAAAAACGGTTAAAGCACCAACTGCAACAAAAGCTCCTGTGAAAAAATCCCCGGCAAAGGTAGCTAAAAAAACTTCTTCTAAAAAATAGTCTCCAATTCTTTTGACAACAAGTCCCAAAGAATCTAAACTAAGATTTAGTATGGCAAAAGAACAGCCGGTTATTCGGATTAATTTGACGTTGCGTGCTCGCAAAACCTTGCAGAATGCTTTTTTTAAATGGGCAACTCAGGCCGGAAAGCTAATAATTATTATGACTGAGCTCATTGCACTGAGCGCCCTCGGATATAGGTTTTTTATAGATCGCAAAATTATAGATTTAAATGACCAAATAAAACAGGAATTGTCTTTCATCGAAGTACAACAAGACCGTGAGGCGGAATTTAGGAATATTCAGGAAAAACTTTCATATATAAAGTCTATAGAGGAAAAAAACCAAATCAGATTTCAAACTGTTGACAAGGTGAATGACGCAATTTCGCGGGGAGTCTTTACAACGGACAATCTAGCTATCAATGACAAACGTATCGAATTCGAAGGATCATCTTTATCAATTTTTTCAATTTATAACTTTATCGAAGACTTAAAGAATGATCCAAATATCTTAGCAATCACGCTCGATGAAGTAACAAGCACCTCGCAAGGAATCCGCTTTAGCTTGACAATTGAACTTGCCCTGCCCGACGACGAAGCGGTTGAACCGATTCAGAAAAAAGAATTAATCGCACCGACCAGTTAATACAATGAATTTTGAAACACTTAAGCTAACAATTAAATCTTCGTATAAAACGTATGCAGACAGATATTATAAGGCTCGCGATGAAAATGAGCGACAGAAAATAATCGCATATATCTACATCACAATTTCCCTATTCACGCTTTCATTTTTTGGTTTTTTTGCAATACGCCCGACAATCGTTACAATCGTAAACCTAAATAGGCAACTTGAGGACAATAGAGAGGTTTTAGAAAAAATAAAACAAAAACAAGCCGATCTTGCCAAGTTAACACAGGATTTTGAAACGATGAGTGGAGATATTGCTCTTATTGAAAAGGCTGTACCCAAAACACCAAACATTCCTTATCTATCACGTCAAATTGAAACTGTCGCGTTCAGATCAAACGTTACAATCACCTCACTTGATTTTGGCGCTATCGACGCGGGGGAACAGAAGGCGGGAGATTTGGTATCATTTCCTATTTCAATCTCTGTTGAAGGAAATGAAATTGATGTTAATAAATTTATACGAGAGCTTTCATCCATAGACAGACTCCTGGGTTTTGAACGATTCACTACCGGAAAAGCGAGAAGAACCGCTTTTGGAGGAATAATTTCGATGAAAGGATACTTTTTGCCGTAATGAAAAATGTAATACTATTTTCAGCATTAACATTTGTGATGGTCCTTATTTGGATTGGATTTTCCATTTATCATAATCAAACCTCATCAACTGTCGCGCCTAATGTAGCCTCACAAATTGATCCCATTGTCGCACGCTTCGATACAAAAACACTTGAATCGCTCAGGGCTAGAAAGCCTGTCGTTGTAAGTCTTAACCAAAATATTCAACTTGTTGGAAGCGTCCCACTTCTGAGTTCGCAGTCCGCTCGAGCGCAAGCTGTAGTCGAAGAGGACGAGGAAGAGCAAGTTAATCAAAATCTTTTAATTAACCAGGTCAATGCATCGGAATCAGCTGAGATCATACCTGATCCTGCACTGTAAATGAAGAGGGGAATCTTACATGCTCGTATACCAACCGTAATCGGATTTGTAGTCCTTATTGCAAGCCTGTGGTTTACACTCTTCTCGCTAAGAGACAGAATTACAATTACCAGTCGGGCAGGCCCGGACACAATACCTCACAACATAGAAATAACTAACGTCTCAGAAGATTCGGTCAGTGTTTCATTTGTCACAACCCTCCCCACAAAGGGGTATCTTTCTTTTACCCGTGAAGGCGGATCTGGTGATTTGGTGCTTGATGACAGAGACAAATCGCAAGGTGTTGCAAAAGAATATTCTTCCCACCTTATAACAGTCAACAGGCTAACTCCTGAAACCGAATATTCTTTTAAACTTGTGGTAAACGGTAAGGAATATCTCAATAACGGAAAGCCCTTCGTGATCAAAACACTGAAGAAACCTTCATCGCAACCTCCAAGTCAAAATCCGATTTTCGGAAAAATCCTGAGACCCGACGGAGTAGAATCCTCAGATACACTCGTGATTTTAAAAATTACGAACGCTGGAACTGTTGCTGTGTTAACAAATGAAAAAGGCGAGTATCTTATTCCGACGAATTCGCTGCGAAATAGTAGTCAGGAATATTTTTCTCTTGCGCCTCAAAACGAAATTATCATCCAAGCGTACTGGAAAAATTTAATTTCTGAACTAAAAACTACCTATGGAAATACCACCAAAACCCCCACCATTACACTCTCAAATGAGTACGACTTCGTAGATAAGTATCAACTCACACAAGGCCCAAGTGGTGAATTATCTCTTGGTGATGAAACTACACTCGCTGGATCGGAGGAATTTTCAATAACCGTGCCATCTCAAAATGAGACGTTCGTCGACAGACGTCCCCAATTCAGAGGAAGCGCTCCTGCAAATTCCAATGTTACCTTAATTCTTGACACAAACTCTCTGCCGATTACCTCGAATGCTTCGGGTGTCTGGTCTTACCGGCCGACCGGAAACCTCACTCAAGGCCTCCACACAATAACTCTTCAGGGAACCTCAAAGGATGGAAGATCGATTAGAGTAACGAGAAACTTCGAAGTTTTTCCTGAAGGATCTCAGGTCGTCGAGTCTGCAACCCCATCTGCTACACCAAGAGTTTCACTGACACCCACAAGAACCCCAACCCCTACGCCCACTCGCACTCCCACACCAACTGTTTCACAACCCACACCGACAGTTATTCCAACAATTACAAATATTCCTTCCCCCACACCTACAGTGACTCCAACTCCTTCTCCTACTGCTACTCCTACCCCCATCCCAACTCTTGTGGCATCACCTTCTGCCACAATCTCAATGATTCCACCGGAAAAAATTCCTGCCGGCAGCAACTACACTCTTTTTGGGCTTATTTTTTCTGGATTTGTAATAGCCGCTGGAACTCTTCTCTTTCTCCTTTTATAATAAGGTTCCATGAAAGTAGCAATCATCGGTGCCGGCTTTACCGGACTTGCAGCCGGATACAAATTGTCCCAAAAAGGTCACGAAGTTGTACTCTTTGAAAAGGATCAACTGCCCGGTGGTCTTGCGATAGGCTATCAGGAAAAGGAATGGAAATGGAGCCTTGAAGCACACTATCATCATTGGTTCACCAATGACGACTCTGTTCTCGGACTTGCAGAGGAATTAGGCTATAAGGTTCTTATCCCTCGACCCAAAACTTCATCTTTTGTGAGTGGTTCGATCGATCAATTTGATTCTCCAACATCGTTACTTCGATTTAATAAACTACCACTTTTTGATCGTGTTCGAATGGGGATGTCTCTGGCTTTCTTGAGATACAACAAAATTTGGAAACCGTTAGAGCGATTTGAGGCAGAACCGTATTTAATAAAAACAATGGGAAAACGGGCGTATCGAATGATTTGGGAACCGTTAATGAAAAATAAACTCGGTGCATATTCCTCAAAGGTTTCACTAGCTTGGTTTTGGGCTCGAGTTTACAAAAGAACTCCGAGTCTTGCGTATCCTGAAGGAGGCTTTTTAAAATTCGCGCAAAAAATTGAACATGAGATAAGAAAAAACAAAGGAACAATTCTTTACGAATCAGAGATAACCGAGATCACTTCCAATCAAAAACACGTTCAGATTTCATATAAATCACATGCTGGATCTAAAAAAAACGAAGCATTTGACAAAGTTCTTGTTACATTGCCTACTTTTCTTTTTGCTAAAATTGCCCCGTCACTTCCTGCTACCTATATTAATAAGTACAAACCGCTCAAAAGTATTGCTGCGCTCAATATGATTCTGAGATTAAAAAAACCACTTATGAAAGACGGAACGTATTGGCTCAATATGTGCGACATCAAATCTCCAATTCTTGCTGTTGTTGAACATACAAATTTTATGGATAAAAAACATTACAATAATGAACACATCGTCTATCTTGGGAATTATCTTGAAAC
>CAZBEA010000024.1:0-13367 GCA_964490835.1 uncultured Gammaproteobacteria bacterium | reverse complement strand
TTCTTCATGAGGCGTCTGACAATTTTTCCGGTTCCATCAGGTGAGTAATCGTCTGCAACAAGAATTGATAACGTGTGTCCCTTAATCTTTGGTAGCACTTCTTCTTCGAGAACCTCAATAAATTTTTCGATATTTTCCGCCTCGTTGTATGTGGCTGGAACAATTACAATTTTCATAATAGGCTTTTAAAATATTTTATGGTCTTTTGGAGACCTTCTTCAAGAGGAACCTTTGGCTCCCAGCCAAGAATTTCACGAGCTTTTGTGATATCGGGCTTTCTTCTCTCCGGATCGTCTATCGGCTTTTCCTCAAAAACTATTTTTGAAGACGATGGAATCATTTCGATAATTTTATGAGCGAGCTCTGAAATTGTATATTCTCCTGGGTTGCCTAAATTTATAACAAGACCCGGAATTCCGTCTTTTTCCATGATTTTCTCTACTCCCTCCACAAGGTCAGAAACATAACAAAAACTTCTTGTCTGATTGCCATCACCATACACTGTAATATCTTCACCCTTAAGTGCTTGAATTATGAAATTGGAAACCACTCTTCCATCATCAGGCTGCATACGGTCACCATACGTATTAAAAATCCTCATAATTCGCGCGTCAAGGCCATATTTGCGTACATAAGCCATAATCAACGCTTCACCGAATCTTTTCCCCTCATCGTAGACTGAGCGGACACCGTTTGGATTGACATTTCCCCAATAACTTTCAGGTTGGGGGGATACTGCGGGATTACCATACACTTCAGAAGTTGATGCGTACACAAACCGGGCATTCTTGTCTTTGGCTAGATTCAATAAATTAAATGTTCCCTGAGAGTTCACTCGCAATGTTTCGATCGAGTACGCAATATAGCTACGCTCGCTTTTTAAATTTGGTGAGGCGGGAGATGCAAGATGAAAAATCCCAAATAGTTCCCCATCGATCTGAGGAGCGCTGTCTATAATGTCGTGTTCTATCAAAGTAAAATTTGGATTATCGAGAAGGTGAGAAATATTTTCTTTAGCGCCGGTTATATAATTATCAACACAAATAACCCTATTGCCTTTTTCAAGGAGTGTCTCGCACAAATGAGATCCGATAAAACCAGCGCCTCCGGCGATAAGAAATGTTTTCATTTGTATATGGGGATGTTACCGTAATGAATAAAACTATTTATTGTTTGATTCAGCCTTAAGGTCTGCTTTCACCATCATATCGACAAGCTCCTTAAAGCTTGTCTTTGGCTCCCATCCCAGAACTTTTTTAGCTTTGGAATAATCCCCTATTAGATAGTCGACTTCGGCGGGGCGCATAAATTTGGGGTTGTTCGATTCAACGTAATCCCGCCAATTACTTATCCCTACAACTTCAAACGCTGCCTTTACAAAATCTTCTATGCTATGTGTCTGACCAGTTGCAATAACATAATCATCCGGCTGATCCTGTTGAAGCATTAGCCACATTGCCTGTACATAATCTCCTGCAAACCCCCAATCTCTCTTGCTATCAAGATTTCCAAGAACAAGCTTTTTTTGCTTGCCCAAATGGATCCTGGCAACAGCGTGGGAAATTTTACGGGTAACAAATTCTATTCCTCTTCGTGGCGATTCATGGTTAAACAAAATACCCGAACATGCAAACATATCATAACTTTCACGATAATTAAGAGTTATATAGTGTCCATATACTTTTGCAACTCCATATGGGCTTCTTGGATGAAACCTGGTTGTCTCTTTTTGAGGTGTTTCGGTTACCTTTCCGAACATTTCGGAAGATGATGCCTGGTAAAATTTAATCTTAGAATCAACGGAACGCACCGCCTCAAGCATTCTGGTTACACCTAAAGCCGTATATTCACCGGTCAAAACAGCCTGATTCCAAGAGGTTTTAACAAACGACTGCGCAGCTAAATTATAAACCTCGTCGGGTTTTGCTTCACGAACCGCATCGTCAAGTGATTTTTGATCGAGGAGATCCCCGGAAATAAGTTCGACATCTTCTAACAAATGCGCGATATTTTCCGTGTTGGGGGTAGAAAGTCTTCGAACAAGTCCGTATACCTTGTATCCTTTTGAGAGGAGAAATTCGGCGAGATATGATCCGTCTTGGCCTGTAATTCCGGTAATAAGTGCTCGCTTCATAGAAATCTTAGTTATTGTAAACAATATTTCTCCAATAGTCCAGAGTATCTTTCAATGATTTTTCAATAGGAATATGAGGAATCCATCCTGTTAATTCTTTAATTTTTGAATTATCTGAAACTATGTTAGGAATATCGGCCGGCCTAAAAAGTGCTTGATCAACTTCGTGCTCTATTTCGGATTCGGCAAGAGCCAGTAATTTATTTAATATATCTTCGATTTGATAGGATTTACCCTGTCCCACATTGTATGCTTCTCCGGCTTTTCCTTTTTCAAAAAGGAGCGCGTATGCCCGCACAGTATCTCTTACGTCGGTGAAATCACGGCGTGTCGTAAGATTACCAACTTTTAATTTCTTCTCACCCTGCTTTTTTTCGAGTTCGGCAATTTGACGGGCAAAGGATGAAACAACAAACTGGTCGGATTGGCGGGGGCCGATATGATTGAACGGCCTCACACGCACAATATTCATTTTGTACGAGGTAAAATACTGGTAAGCCAGATAATCCTGAGCGATTTTACTCACAGCATACGGACTCGCCGGGAAATGGTGAGTACTTTCATTGATAGGTAAATCCTGCTTACGAACATTTCCATAAATCTCAGACGACGATATCGCCAAAATCCGACAGGACTCGTTGTATTTTCGAATAGATTCGAATATCGCTATCTGCGTATCAATATTGTTATGAAAACAGCCAATCGGATCTTTAAAACTTTGAGCCGGGCTTGTGAATGCTGCGAGGTTTATAAGCCCGTCAGGTCGTGTATTTTTAATCAAAACATCAACTTTATCCGCATCGAGAAGATTTAGTTTTTCAAGTTGAATTTTGCTCTTGATTGATTCAACATTTATGAGGCTTTCGTCCGAGAGGTACGTTCCGGCAATATCGTACCCAAGATCCAACAGATGTTCTGCGAGAAAACTTCCGGCAAAACCGGTCACTCCAGTTATAAGAATTTTCATTATCTACCTACTCCGATATAGGAAAAACCAAGTTCCCTTGCTTTTTGAGGAGAATAGATATTTCGCGCGTCAACAATATTCGATTGATTCATTATGTCTTTTATTTTTCTAAGATCCAATTCCTTAAACTCATTCCAATCCGTAAGAATCAATAATAAATCCGATCCTTCTGCTACCTCGAATGCATTTTTCTTGAAGTGAAGATTTTCAAAAATCTTTTCCGAGTTCTCCATTGCTGCAGGGTCGTAAGCCGAAACATGTGCTCCCTTTTTCTGTAACTCTTTAATGATATAAATCGAAGGTGCCTCTCTCATATCGTCCGTGTCCGGCTTGAAGGCAAGACCCAAAACGCCAATTTTTTTCCCTTCTAATTCTCCAAGCAAAGTTTCGCATTTAATCACGATCTCCTTCCATGCCTGTTGATTTATGGCCTCAACACTTTTTAGAAGAGTGAAGTCGTACTCGTAATCTCTGGCAATAGCGATAAGCGCTTTTACATCCTTAGGAAAACAACTTCCACCATACCCCGGACCGGGCTTTAGGAACATATTTCCAATTCTTTTATCAAACCCTATACCATCCAACACCTCCAACGCATCGGCACCCGACAATTCTGCAAGTTTTGCTATTGCATTTGCAAAAGAAATTTTATTTGCTAAGAAGGAATTTGAAGCATATTTAATAAGCTCTGCACTTTCCAGATTTGTGAGCACACGCTCACCTGCAATCGGTTTATGAAGTTCAAGTAGTAGATTTCGAGCGCGTTCCGATTCGGTTCCAATAACTATTCTATCGGGGAACATTGTATCGGAAATTGCCGATCCTTCTCTCAAAAATTCTGGACATGATGCAATATCGAATTCTGCCTTCTCACTTTTAACTGAATTAATAAGATCTCTTACCTTTTTATTCGTTCCAACAGGAACGGTACTCTTGGTTGCAACAACCGTGTAACCACTCATATTTTTACCGATTTGTTCGGCAACTTTTAATACATTTTCCAAATCGGCATCTCCCGTCTCGGTGGGTGGAGTACCGACAGCCGTAAAAACGATTTCCGATTCGGGTATTGCCGGAGTATAGTCTGTAGTAAAAATAAGCCTTCCGGCCGCAATATTTCTCTTTACGAGTTCTTCCAATCCTGGTTCGTAAATTGGAATTTTTCCATCAGCAAGTTGCTGAATCTTTTCCGGATTACGCCCAATCACGTATACGGTATTTCCAAAATCTGCAAAAATTGAGGCAGTAACAAGCCCCACATATCCATGTCCAATAAAGGTTATTTTCATAGTTATTGTAAGCCGGGAATGAGTTGATCTAGCCCTTCATCAAACGTCAGTGTTTGAAAGCCTAACTTGTCAAGTTTATCATTTTTCATTTTTAAAATAAAGGGACGAGGAGCTCTCTCTTTGAAAAAATCATGACCTGAAACCTTGGAAAAATTCGCTTTTATCTCTAACTTTTCTGCTAACTTTTCCCCAATTTCGTACGGAGTTAAAGAAGAGCTCCCAACAAGGTGTAGAGTTTCAGAGTGTATGCTCTTTGAGAGGATAAAATCTACGCCCTTTACAATGTCGTCAATATATGTTGGTGTTACAATTTGATCCGAGATCAACGTAAGAGCACCCTTTTCCTTCAAAAAATCTGCCATTTTTCTTACAAAATCTTTTTTAGGAGATGGAGAGACTCCAAACGGGTATGAAATTCGCGCAATAACACTACGTGGTAATAATTCGCGAGAAAGCTTTTCTCCGAGATATTTCGTCATCCCATACCAATCAATCGGATTTACCGCATCATCCTCTTGATACTCATCTTTTGTTCCATCGAAAACAAAATCTGTTGAGATGTAAATGAAAGGCAGATTTTTTTGAGTTGCAGCTTTAGCAATGTTAAATGTCCCAATAATATTCGCAGCAAAAGATGAATTATTCCCATTCCATTTTTCAGCATTCTCCTCGCAATATGCTCGAACATCAAAGCCTTTATTAATTTCTGCAGCAACCAAACGCAAATCCAATTCCTTATCTTTTTCACATTCGTCGACATTTGCTTTGGCTGCCAGATGGACAACAAGGTCAGGATTCATTTGGGAAAAATAGCCAAGAACTGTTTTAGAATCGGTTAAATCAACTCCAATCGATGTAGAAAGTGGAATAATTTCATACGTATTGGATAGGATTTCAGTTACCCGCGACCCAACCATTCCCGATGCACCGGTCAGAAGTAATTTCATTTCAAAAGACCTTCATCTCTTACTTTTAGGTACTCATCGTAATTTTCTTGATAGTCACTCCTATCGGGTCTGTAATTAGTCGAGGAGACTGCAAGAAGTATAAAATCGCTTGAGACGTCTTTGAATCCATGCCACACATAATTTGCCGCATAAATCGCATCCCCCGCATTCATCGGATATTCTTCAATCCCTTTACCCTGATCTATTGTTGCAATACATGTTCCCTGAATAAGAACAAAAAACTCTTTCTCCTCAAAATGACAGTGAGCACCGGTGCTATTGGGAACATTTGAAACAAAATAAATTCTTTGCGGTTCAAAATCGATATAGTCTTTTAATTCTATTGGGGTTAAGTGGCTTTTCTCGGTCTTATGAGTAGTAAGACTAAATTTTTGAAATTTATTCATGCAGAAAGATTATTTATCTTTGTATTGCTCTTGGAATTTATTCATCTCATCCTTTTTCTTATTCCAGATATTCTCGACCCACTCAGTATTTGATTTATACCACTCGATAGTTTCTCTGAGTCCTTGTTCAAATTTATCGTGTGTATATTCGGGTTTCCACCCAAGATTCATAATTTTTGTTGCATCGATTGCGTATCTTCTGTCGTGCCCAGGTCGATCCTGAATATATTCAATTCTGTCTTCTCCCATCCCCATGATAGACAGGATCATTTTCGTGATCTCTAAATTGTTTCGCTCATTATCTACACCGATGTTATAAACTTCTCCCACATTTCCTTCGTGAAGAATCAAATCGAGTGCCTTGGCATGATCTAGAACATGAATCCAATCCCGAACATTCAAACCATCACCATACACCGGCACTTTCTCACCCTTTAACAATTTGAATACAAAAAATGGAATTAACTTCTCCGGAAATTGGTAGGGTCCATAATTATTTGAACAATGAGTAACGATAACCGGTGTTTTATGCGTAACAAAATATGCATTACACATCAAATCTCCACCCGCTTTCGCAGCTGCATACGGCATATTCGGCCAGATAGGGGTCGACTCGGTAAATTTTCTATCCTCATCCAAACCCAATGACCCATACACCTCATCCGTTGAAACATTTACAAATTTTTGGATATTGTTGAATCGAACTGCATCTAAGATCATTTGTACACCTAGTGTATTGGTTAAAACAAAGTCCTTTGATCCACCATGAATCGATCTGTCAACATGAGTTTCTGCAGCAAAATTAATGACATGAGTAATTTGATTCTCCGAAATTGCCTTATTTAGTGCATCAAGATCTGTAATGTCGCCCTGTACAAATTTATAATTAGGATTGCCTGCGACATCTTTTAGATTGTCCAAGTTTCCCGCGTATGTTAATTTGTCGTAATTAACGATCGTGTAATCCGGATGGTCGATAAGCATCTGTCTTACAAAATTTGATCCAATAAAGCCGGCACCTCCGGCAACAAGCAATTTCATATTATTTTGAAAATATTTCTTTTTGAAAGAGGAAATTTCTACGTGTCATAAATAAGAACTTATTGAAAAGAAAAATGCTGCAAAAAGCAGCAGACTCAACAAAACATATTCTAGCACAATTTTTTTATCAAGTGAATGATGGATGCGATGGTGTAAAAATGCTACGGTACAATACATGATCAGCGTGATCGCACATACCGTTATACGCCAAAAAATCTGATCTTGGAAAAGCAGGATATACAAAAATCCTACGATCAAAACTCCAAATTGTATTGCATAGTGTAAATCGTGCTTAAACGTACTTTCCTTCATATTTAGAGAATAACACCTACGCCTTGAGTAATCAAAACTATCAGAAATACCAGAATCAACATCAGATGATCAAGATTGTGACCAACAAGTCTTGGAACTTTTCTTCGTTCGATAATAAATACATCCAAAATAAATGCGCATAGCAATATCGAAACAAGTCCAATACTTATCATCCGAGCGATTGGAGCGATATCAACAATTGCATTCGGCACAAAACTATCTTGTTCAAATGCAGCCTGAACCCCCGTCTGCGAGGGAGCAGAGTTTTGAGAGGGCGCCGTTTGAGGAGCCTGTTGTTCTTGTATTGTTTCTTGTGCCACCTCGGGCTCTGCTTGCTCAGCGACTGCTACGGGTTCGGGCTCAGCTATAAGAGAATTCGATTCGGGCGCGAATGCAGCTTCCGAATTCGGCGATGACCCAAACATTTGCACAACCAAAACAGTATCCTCACCCTGCAAATTCCCCTCTATAATTGCAAAACCCATATCACGATAATTTGCAGACAATAAGTTTTCGCGATGGGTTGGAGATGCCATCCACGCATCGACGACATCCTTTGAATTGGTGAAACCCTTTGCAAGATTTTCTCCCGCATACGAGTATTCATACCCAGAATTCTTGATGAAATGCCACGGTGAAGTGCCATCCGGCGCGAAATGTGCCCAGTAATTCTTGGAAAACATATCTTTTCCCTTATTCAAGGCTGCGCTGCTCAAGACCTCATTCATAACAAGTGGAGAAAGACCGTTATCAGCTCTTGCTTGATTCACATATGTCAGAAGCTCCGAATTTGAAATGGTGTATGAAACACCCAAAACACCTTTTGACAAATGCTTTATCGAAAGTGTCGAAAAGCTTGAAAATGTCAGAAAAAGAATAAGAACAAAAAGTGTCGAGTGATGGAGAATTTTGCCTCTATAATTATTTCTTTGATGAGGAACGAAAAAATGGTGCAGGAAATTCTTCATATCTATACTGTATTACGAATAGACCGGTTCGGCAAGCGTTCCGAGCTCTCGTCCATTAATTTTCGCCCCCGAGGATAGAGCAAGAGAATTGGCAATTGATATTCCGACCCTCAGCCCAGTGTAAGATCCCGGGCCCTCATTAACAAAAACTTCTTCAATCATTTGAGGTGTCACATTTGCTTTTTTACAAATATTTTCAATCGATGATAATATTTTTTCGGAATGAGGCTTATCCGACTCTATAATTTCTTCAAATTTTTTCTCACGCACTTCGAGTCGAATGATGCTTTTAAATCTATCGGAAGTGTCAATAAATAATTTTGTCATAATAACATGGGCTCAATCATAACTGCTCCCTGTCTTAAAATCTTATATGGTTTTTGCGTACAGTCAAGAACTGTCGAGGATTTATTGCCCAGACATTCTCCTTCGACCACAAAATCTACAAGATCAATTAAATCCTGCTCTACCTCGTAAAGCGAAAAGGGTGTTTCTCCTCCGCCAAAGTTTGCCGACGGTGCGAGGATTGGTTTGCCGACTTTCTTGATTATTTCGAGCATTCCTTCATGGTTGGGCAGGCGCACACCAAGGGTCTTTGTTCCACCACGAACCAAATCCGGGATTGCGTCGTTATTATTTGAAACGACCACGGTCAATCCTCCCGGCCAATAATTATGAATTATTTTTTTAACATCCTCATCTAAAGAATTTTGAGTGATTTTCTCAACCATTCCAACTGAATTCACCAACACCGGGGTCGGTTTGTTAGCCGGCCTGTTGCGAATCTTAAAAAGCTTTTCAACCGCCTCTACATTATCTATTACACATCCGATTCCAAATGCCGTATCTGTCGGAAATATTCCAATTTTGCCCGACCCAAATAATTGCGCTGCGTCATCAATACCGACTTTATTCATATTTTTTATATTCAATCTTTCTTGAATTTTCTCCTGTTATCGAGAAAAATATATCGTAACGTTTTGTGGGCAAATCTCCCTGTAATTTTTCCGGCCATTCGATTATTGTAACTGCACCCGTTTCATATAATTCATCGATGCCAATTTCTTTAATAGATTTACTCGATTCCAGTCTATACAGATCGATATGATTGATTTTGAAAGACCCAGTATTATTTTTTGAATAACTCCTAACAATTGTGAATGTTGGCGACATAACTCGATCTCCGAACCCCAACGCCTCGACAAGAAACCTCGTAAAAGTCGTTTTTCCCGCTCCCAATTCACCGTAGAGACACAGAACATCACCGATTTTTAACGATCTGGCAAACTCCTTAGCAAAAGCTTTGGTTTCATTTTCGTTTTTGACATTCCATGTAAATGTGTCTCTCATATTATAATGGTCGAAATTTTCGCACAACGAGTATACCACAGGCGGATAACAGCGAAAAAACTCCCCCCACTGCGACGAATGGGTTTTTCTTATTGTCGGATTTTACGCTAGGAGTTTGTTCAATAGTTTTTTGATTTGGTTGGGAAAATTTTGATGATTTTGTTGCGATATTGAGTAAGTCATTTGGATCTCCTCTATCGATTTCTTTACTTTCCTCCTCTTCTGCTATTTCCAATCCTAATATTTTTTCGTTTTTTACTTCGGGTGTATTTGTATTAATCGGTTGGGGTTTAACTGTCGGAGTGGCTTTTGGGGTGGGGGTGGGTTTGGAAGTTGGAGAAGGTTTGGGTGTGAGGCTGGGTGTAGGTGTCGAAGTAGGAATCACAATATTCACACTTAATTCATTCTGGTCATCGAACGTTGATGATCCCGAACCTTCATTAAACCTTTGAATCTTAAACTTGTATACTCCCGAGTCTTTGCAGCCAGAATCTTCATTATCAATTTTTGCTTTGAGTTCCCCATTCCATGTATTATTTGAAACAGTAACTTTTAAGAACTTTTTCCATCCCTCATTCGATGAGTAAGGACCGGAAAACCAATCACTCCCATTCCAGGTAATTCCACAATAATTTGAAGTCCCTTCTTTATAAAAGACACCTCTCAGATAATAGCTTGTTCCATCACCTGCTTGAATAGATAACATTGTTGAGACAATAAATTCCTGATCATGCACTATATCCGCAGAAGACGAATTCGATTGCATAGAAGCGGAAAATACTTTTTGAGGAAAAAAGACGAACAAAATCAGGATTAACAGTGCGATCCTTCTACACTTCATTCCTTAAGTGTAATGCTTTTTTATTCAGACGTTAACTATCTTTTTAAAAGTTACTGCAAATGCCAGTAAAGGGTCATTTTGCCGTCCGGATGGAAAATAAAAACTCCGTTTGCACCGTCTCCCGTACAATTACGACAGAAGTATGCTTTTCCGTCTTGTGCTGCAGTGACGACTATATTTGAATTGTTATACATGTCGTATGCCGGATGAGGCTGACCCTTGTAATAGACATCACTGTAACAAGTGTGTCCGTATCCCTGAGTTATATACAATCCGGACGTAGACATTGGCCATGCATACCCACCGTTTCCTGTATTACTGTTACCAACAGGGTCGTTACTACACTCGGTTGCCCAATTTACTGATCTATTTTCTAAAACATCTGAAGGACTTGTGTGTCCTGAATAATAATTATATTGATCAAGAGATGAAATATTATAAACACCAAAATGTAAATGAGCGCCAAATGAGTATCCCGTACTTCCCATAAGCCCTATCGCATCACCCTTTTTAACATCCTTTGGTGCCTCAGAAACCAAAACTTTTGCAGCAGCTTGAATTTGTCTGAGTTCACGAAGCGCATCTGAAAGTCTTTTTTGGTATTCTTTTTCGGAGTTCTTTGTAACCTGGAGAAGATCATCCTTGGCTTTTTTATCCTGCTCTAATTTATTGGTATAACTTTCAAGTTCAGCCGATAATTCTTCTTGCTCTGCCTGTTTTTCCTCAAGTACAGCCTTTTCTTGTTCGTATGTTGAGCGTGCTTGTTCTGCTGCGTACAAAACTTTATGATCATTCAGTTGAACTATCTTCAAATACTTCAAACGGTTCATAAATTGCTCGGCATTTGAAGACGTGAGAAAAATTTGCCAGGCCTGGGGTTTACCCACCCGCTGTACAGCATTCATTCTCTCAAGGAGTCGTTTTGTTGAAATAAGAATTTCTTTCTCCAGAGTTGCGACTTGCACTTCGGTGTAACCAATATCCTCACCCAACTCATCGATTTTTTCATTTGTATCACTTATCCGAAGTTCGGTAACTTGAATTTGTTTGTTCATGATGTCGATTTGATTGGAAAGGGTTTTCCCCTCTTTTTGAAGTTCGTTAATTTTCCCTTGAAGTTCTGCTATTTGATCAAGTTTTTGTTTTTCATAATCTCCGGAAGGTGTAGGGGTTTGGGCAACAACATTCTTTCCGATTCCCAGAACGGTTACAAACATGCAAATGAATAGCGTGATACGAAGAACCTTTATCACTATTTTAAATATCGAAGAACCGCTATAAAGCTTGAGAACATACCCAAGAGACTTGCAATTCCTACCTGAAGGCCGAGAATTTCGAGGAGTATAAGCGGCTCAATGGGAAAAATTGGAATACCATTCAAGAAGCTACTAAGAATTGGCGTCGCCCACAACAAAAGAATCATACAAAGAGACCACCCGACAAATGCTCCGGCCATTCCATACAACATTCCCTCAATAAGAAATGGGGCCCGAATAAACCAATTAGATGCTCCAATCAACTTCATAGTCTCAATCTCTTCTTTTCTCATAGCAATTTTAATACCAATAATTGTCACTATGACGAAAAATGAGACTGTTACAAGAACCCCAATAACAGACAGTCCCATTATGCGGAATGCTTTGACCCATGAAATAAGAGTATCAACAATGTCTTTCTGGTAAATTACCTCATTCACGGAAGGCTCTCCTGTTACTGTCTTGGCAAGATCTGAAAGATACACCGGCTCAAGCGCCTGTATTTCAATTGAAGCGGGCAATACATCGGCTGTTACAAGATCTAGAAGGATAGGATCATTTTTATTCTGCTCTTTATAAATTTTCAGCGCATCCTCTTGCGAAACATATGTAATCTTTGTTGTCTTACCCGTTGCTTCGAGCTTCTGCATCAAATTTTTAATCTCTGATTGTTCTGTTCCCTCGTTAAAAAACACGGTCAACTGTGGTCGAGATTCAAAATAGTCAACCATTCGAACAGTAAGAATTGTCAAAATTGAGAACACAGAGATGACAAAGAAGGTGAGTGTCATAATAAGCGCTGCTGACAACGCTTGGTACGGCGAACGGCGCATGTATTTAATGACAGTACTTAAATGCATAGCTTATTTTTTTTCCTTGTGATGACGCTCAAGCTCGGTTATTTTTCCCCGTTCTAAAGATAAGACCTTGTGATGTGTCTTTTCAATTAATTTTTCATTATGAGTAGCCATAAAAATAGTCGTACCGTTTTTATTGATACTTTCAAGCAATTCGAGTATCTGGTATGACGTTTTTAAATCTAAGTTCCCAGTTGGCTCATCGGCCAAAATAACGAGCGGATTAAATACAAGCGCGCGAGCTATAGCAACTCTCTGCCTCTCCCCACCGGATAATTGTAATGGAAATTTATTTTGCTGACCACTGAGTCCAACTTGAATGATATATTCTTCGGCTTTGGTCATGGCGTCTTTATCCGAAATTCCTGTGAATTGAAGCGGGAGCATTACATTCTCAAGAACCGTTCTGTCCATAAGAAGCTTCAAGTCTTGAAAAATGACACTGACCATGCGTCTTAAGTCGGGGGTTTTCTTCTTGGGTAGCTTGCTCAAATCCGCTCCACCCACAATAATTGTTCCACTTGTTGGCGTGTAGTCTTTTATGATAAGGCGAAAAATGGTGGTTTTTCCGGCACCGGTCTCACCGACAAGAAAAACAAAACTACCCTGCGCTATTGTAAAACTTACGTCATCAAGCGCCGTTATATCTTTTCCAAATGATTTGGAGACATTTTGAAACTCAATCATTGTATGAGTTAATCCAGTATTTGAAGCCTACCAACATCCATAAGCCATCCGGCTTTCTTGGCAGCGTTGGTTTCACCCCAGACCTTTACCTTACGATCCACATAGGCAGAAAGGTCAATAACAGAAGATGTGAGGTATACATTTTGGGATTCACCACCGGGCCGCTCAAGATGGAATGCTCCCTCTCCTTCGATACCCCCCTCTTTCAAAATTCCTTCGGCTTGATCGGTAAAATTCCCTTCCTCTTGAGACCCTATAATTGCACCTTTTTCTGCTGCTTCTTCTACGCTTTTTGCGCTTTCTGAGGATTC
>CAZBEA010000023.1:0-13563 GCA_964490835.1 uncultured Gammaproteobacteria bacterium | reverse complement strand
TTATTTTCAATCCCGGGGATTTGTGTTGCAGTAAAACCCATAACTTCATATTTTTTCTTGTCGCGAAAAAAGACATTGAAGTTATGGAAATCCCTACCGGCAGCACCCATAATAAGAACTCTTGTTCGTTTCATGGCTGCAGAATATCCTCCGTTCTACCATTGATTGAAATTATGACGTTTTTCACGGTGGGGAATTGTTTTAGGGTACTCATAATTTGTGTTCTGATCGCCGTAACTTTACACGACCCCGCTACCCCTTCATCAAGTCTGGTACTAAAATCCACCCTGGCAACGCCGTTATCGACAGTTATTTTTTGGATTACTACTCCTTCATTAATATTCGTATAGTACCCCTTATCTTTTTCAATAACTTGCGGTCCCTTCAATAACTCCTCAAGCGCAGCACGAGCTACACTTTGTGTTTTGACAACACGCCGCTCAACCGGGTATACGGTTGTACATTCTTCCCCTTCAGGCGACTCCTTGGAACCGAAGAACGCCTTAACGACCAATGTATCGGTTAAATCAAATGTGATCGGAAGAGTAACTACATTAATTTCCGAACCGTCTTTTGGTGAGTTTGAAAAAACCTCAATACACCCGTTTTTGGAGGAAATGTTTGGAATACTCGTAACTTGTACATTGAAAGGACCATACAAGCCCATGTCGGCAGCATTCGCAGTGAGATATCCCTCATCCAGAATTCTGCCGTCACACTCAAGAATTCTATACCGTAACTGATTTTCGAAAACCCGTGCCTCTCCTGAGATAACAAAAGGAAGAGTTATGGTGCTGTTTGCTGTGGGAAGTGTTAATTTGATATTTGCTTCTTGCTGGCTTTGTGTTGGCTGATCCGCATCAAACGCCTGATCGGATCCCGATTGGCGTGATGACTTTTGATCGACATCCCACATGGTAAGTCCGTATATCGCTCCCAAGACTATCGCCATTCCGAAAAGAATAACAATTCCTTTATTGGCCATACGAGACACTCCTCCTTTGTTTTCCATTCATTGATCTTGAATGGAGCAAAAATAGTGCCCCAATAAGAATTAACGGAGCAAATAATATCATTTCGATTAATTCTGCTCGGAAAAAGATAATTGCGGCAAAGTACAAGATTAAAAATAATACCCCGCCGGTCTTCTCGTGCCTCCACGCCAATAGCAATGCAACTATTAAAATGTATTGAGGAATCAGGTGAATAACAAATCCAAGCATTTGCCGGTACCATGGCTCGCCGGTACCGAACATATCTAAAGCAAAAAGTGATAAAAAAAGTGTAAAAAGTATACCAAGTATTCTGGGTGACCAAAACAACATTTTTTGGTTTGGAGTTGTCATAGTATTACCTTCTTCTGATTGTCTTGTGATCAAAATACTCGCTATTTGAAGTAAAGTATTTTCCTTTGTATTTTTGCAGTTCTCTGATAAGAGTATCAAATCCTTTATTAATAGCCTCCTCCTCGCTCAGCCCCTTAAGGCGCACTACAAGCGGTTTGTGTGGGAGAATCATTTTAATAGTGCCCTCAAAGTAAGTCGGCTCGGAAGTCTTTGGGATATCGTTTTCGACCGGCAAATCAAATTCTTCTTCAACCAGTTCGGTTTTCTTGCCGCCGCTTCCTCTTTTTTTATATTCTTTTAAAACCAAATCCATCTCTACCAAATCATCTTCAAATGTCGGTATGATCTTGTTAATTTTTGTCAAATATTTCTCAATCGCTCTGGTAGAGGTGGGAGATAATTGTAGATGTTTGGTTGAAATTGATACCTTCATAGTTTTATATTTTTTCATTCTTCATAGTCGTAATCCATATCAAGCATTTCATAGTCGTACACATCATTTCGTATCCGATCACAAATTTCCCGATCACATGCATCATCCAAATCGATTTCTAGAAATCTCTCAGGGTCGATTTGTTCAGGTTTGCGAATCATAAAAAAAAGCCCCAACATAGATTTACACCGAATGCGAAATAGTTTTATACATCCCGTTTTTCATCGGCATCCTTAATATATTTCTTACTCTATGAATTTGCCCGTTTTCTTCATTTGTTGAGTCGCTTAAAATATCAAACAAAGAATTTAGAATTTCCTCTGCTACAAAAAGAATTGCCAGTACATAATCTTTTATAAATTTCATAGCACATTCACTATAAAATACAATTTCCACCATTACATTAATACCCGTCACACATTTACTGTGATTTGAATCAATGACGATGCATTTGTTAAGGTTTAGTATTAAAAAAGCATGATCAGTTTGAAAAATTCGGGCAAGTATTCGTTAGTCGAGACAGTGGATAAGACAAAGATTTTAACTCTCGATGAGAAACCAAGTTTTGCCTGGGTAAACGCGGAGGGAATTGGCGAAATTCTCATTATGATCAAAAAAAAATTCACGGTTGAAAAAATATTATCCGTGGGAACATATAGACTATACAACGTAAAAAATGAGAAGAAATTGACCGATCTTGAGCATCTTGAATTATTTGTGGGAAACGGCATGTGGCAGGGGTATTTGCTTCCCACCGGACTTCCAAACGGTGCAATAAGAAAAAGAATTATAGCAACCCGAGAAATTATTACAAAATCATTTGTATAGTCTAGAAATTTGAGGCAATCTCGCTCTCGAGTCGTTTCATATCGACGATAATAATCTCCTTTTTACCCAAGACTATCACACCGTCCGACTTTAATTTTTTGAGTTCGCGGCTTACGGTTTCACGTGTCATACCACATTGTGATGCCAGATCTTTTTCTGAAATTTTAACGGTAATTTTTTCCGAATCTGCCATGCTGAATCTTTTTGCCAGAATTACCAGCTCCCCAATGATACGTTCGTGTGCGCTACCCGACATCAAATACGTCATCCGGGTCAACAACCCGTCCGTACCAACATACACACGTGACAAAAGATTGTATAAAACATCAACATCGCTTTTGATAAATTCCAAAACATCACTTGTCGGTGCTTTTATCAGCGTCAAATCCTCAATTGATTCGAAGAAATAGTTATTTTGAGTTTTGTTGATAGCCCAAGACATCGGAAAATATGCGCCCGGCTTAAAAATATTTACTACAACCTCCTCACCGGCTTTTGATATTATGTACTCCTTTACCCGTCCGCTTTTTAAATAAAAAATTCCCGGAGGATCATCGCCTGCTCGCACAAGTATTTCTCCTTTTCTATATTTTTGAAGACGGTAATTACTAAAGAATTCGTCAACTTTTTTTTGAATCTGGTCTTCCACACCATAATTATATAGTACCGATGCAAATTTAGAACGTAATTTAATGTCCTAACCGTTATACATATGTAACCCAGCACACAGATACGCTCAATTTTTGTTTGGTATAATGCAACTCACATGACATACGGAGTTGAGAATCTTGCAACATCACGGGGCACAAGAATAGAGCTCGAAACTATCCCCGGACCGTTTACTTCAGGCGTCAACGCACACTGGGGAGAGAAAATTCCCGATAGCGATTTGATCGATAGAATAAAGAATGTATATCCCGATGAAAAAATGCAGGATTCGACAGGATTTGACGTCATATGGCACCAGGTCGACGGCACGTCTCGAGAACAGGGAGTCGAAGACGAATTGGAAGTCGGGGAATTGGTAATAAGAAGAACGCTTGATTCAAATGGTTGGAAGCCCGAAGAAATCGCCGGACTATTTCTCGGAAGTGGGGTTCCCGTTGCGGACGATGCGCGATATAAAGATTACGCCAGGACTCTTGCCAACAGGGTCGGTCTCAAATCCAATGTATATGTCCATAACACCTACGCTGCCTGTGCATCTGGCGGACACGAACTTCTCAACGCCCTAACGCATCCTGAGATGCGAGGGAAAAAAATTATAACGGTGGGAATGGAGGGAATTACCTACCTGACCCAGAATTTTGATCCAGAGTACGCTGATGCTCTTTCGATGAGGTTTTTTTCGAATGGAGCATCGGCTCTTGGGGTAATTCCCGGTGAGACAATGACACTACTTACTCGTGCCCATCAAGTAGTACAAGATAAGGAAGGATACTTGGCGGCTCATATGACATACGGAGATTTAATTGATCCTGAGGGTGAAATCTGGCAAGAAAAAGGAAATACAAATATGATTATTATGCCTAAGCCTCAGGAAGGAAAAAGAATAACGATGCAGGGCCCTCGGACCGGATTGTATTTTATTAAAAATACATTAGAGTTGGTAAAGGGTCTCATGGACCGACATGCCGCCGAATTCCCTCAACATGTGCCTCATTTTAGCGCTCAACATCATCCAAGCCTTACGGTTTTTGATAATTTCCAAGGCAAGGCACGAAAAGAGGGACTGGATATCCCATCACCGTGGGTGGTCAGGGACGGAAATAGCAGCGCGGCAACCTCACTTATCGCGCATAACAGGATTGTTGGGGATGAGCGCCTTGCTCGTGAGGGAAGTGTTGAATTGTTTGTAGCGTACGGGGCAGGTGGATCTTTCGATGGTGGAGTTATTCTTCATGCAGGCAAAGAAACTGCATTGTAATTTGCTCGATACAAGACAATTTTGACTTTTTCGACTCTATCATATATAATATAGGATACAAAGAAACGAGAGACCCGAATACACACGTCGAGAAGTTCCGCAAAAAGTAAGTAATCCCACAAGATTCCATATTTTTCAAGTACAATATACATACTAGGTGTTCCGGTCCTCGCCTTTGTAAACCTTTATGAATAATAACAATAAAAAAATTGTCAGAAAAAAAATTAACTCCCCTTTCGGGAGATACTTTACGTCGCTTGAAAAAATCGATGGAGATCTTAAAAACTCAAAAGAATACGGATCTATTCTTATTCTTTCTCTTGTTGAGGAAATTGGAGAGATGTCACGTGCGTATCTTGCAAAGCATGGACGAAAAGAAACAAATCTCGCAGCCCAACAAGATGAAACGTACGAACAAGAATTGGGAGATATTTTAGTAAGTATAATCCGTTTTGCGCGAATAAAAGATATCGATCTTGATAAAAGAATCATGTACACTCTTGCCAAAATTAAGAGACGAAAGACATCCCCTAAAATCTAATTACTACTCATCAGAAGGGAAATACTTGTTTTCAATAAATCTATTCAGGATATACTATTTTTATGTCCAAGATTTTCTACGGTCTACTTCTTGTTGTAGCACTTTTTATCGAAGGTTTTGTTTTTTTCAAAATGATCACGGGCGATAAGTCTAAAATCGACATTGTCCGCACCCCTCCTCCGGCAGTTGCCGAAGAACCTCAACCCATTACAATCATTCTCACCGGTGATGTGATGCTCGGGAGAAGTGTTATGACTCACACAATTGATTCGGGTGATTTCAAATATCCTTTTTTACATGTTGCCGATGCACTTCGGGCTGCAGACGTAGTCTTTTCGAATCTCGAAACACCGATCACAGCCGATTGTCCAAGACGTGATAGCGGGATGATATTTTGTGCCGATCCACGAATGATGGAGGGGATGACGTATGCCGGTATTGATGTGGTGAATATTGCCAACAATCACACAATGAATTATGGCAAAGTGGGCTTTGAGGAAACCAAACAATTCTTAACTCAAAATAACATTTCATATGTCGGAGATTTTAATCTGGCAATTAAAGACGTTAAGGGAACAAAGGTGGGTTTTTTGGGATTTGATTACGTAACCAATAAAGTGAGCGAGGAGGATCTAAATGTAATTGCCGGTTCCAAATCAAAAGTCGATATTCTAATTGTAGGTGTTCACTGGGGATCAGAATACCAGGCAAAGGCCGGGAAATTACAAGAAGATACAGCGATACAAATGATAGAAAAAGGTGCGGATGTGATTGCCGGACACCACCCGCATTGGGTACAAAACACTGCAATGCATAATTCCAAACCAATATATTATTCACTCGGTAATTTTATTTTTGATCAGATGTGGAGCGAGAATACGAAAAAAGGAATGGCAGTAAGACTTACCATGAAAGGGAATGACGTGGTAAGATCGGAGGAACTCCCTTTGTATATGAGAAAACTCGGACAACCCGAATGGTCATCAAGTGCTGCGACCAAAAGTGCTGCTACACCATAATGTTTTTTCACACGACTGAATTCCGAATCTTATTTTAAGAACGCTGTAAAGCTGATAAGAATTATGATTCCGACAGACAAAGCAAATCGGGATACAAAAAATTTAGATCCTTGCGTATAACTATAGAAAATTTTTGCAATTAAGTTTACGGCATTCGCGATGACAAATGCCCAAACTGCAGTGTTAGTGGAAATGGTTTTCCCGGCAAGTTGAGATGCATTTATCAATACGGCATCAAGCCCTGCAACTGCCCCAACACCCGTCGTAATTAAAAATCCCGTTTCTCCAATCAGAGCAAGAGCGAGTTTGGAAACAACACTGATAACTAAAAAGATCGCACCAAACTTTAAAGCCTGACTAAGATTAATAATTTTTAATTTCGACTCGATCACAATTTTTTCATCGGTTTCTTTGCGTGTCATAAAGAACAGTGCCAACCCGACAGTCACGGCAAACATGAGCATAACAAATGGTGCAAGCCGAACAAAAAAATGTGTATTTACCACCAAAATTAAAAGCAAAATTTGTATAAAGCTGACTGCATTCGATAAAAGTGCTGCTCCCAACAGATGTGACCCCTTGGATTGGCCTTTACTCTCCTGGGCAAGAGAAATTGTCGTAGCAGTTGACGATACGAATCCCCCGATGATACTTGCCAAAATCCACCCCTTTTTCTTCCCGATAGTTTTTTCAAGAACATAACCTGCCAAATCAACCCCGGTAATAAGAATCACAACAAGCCACAATTTGAACGGATTAATAAAATCTATCTCGGTAATTTTGGTGACATTTATACCAATGTTCTCAAAAAAGAGTTTCGAATTTGGAATATCTTCTAAGGCAAATGACTGATTTGGTAAAAATGGCAAAACAACAAAAGCAATGATTGCAAATATTAGAAATGCATTTATTTCCTCACGCCTTATATCGTCAACTGCATCCTTTATACGATCTTTTTGCGATAAAAGGAGCAATATAATAACCTCGAGCATGAGAACAGCTTGAAACGGAATGGCATTTGTTGAGACAACAAAACCTATTACAAGTGTTGAAAACATTGCGATTTCAGTGGTCACACCAATATCCTTGTTGTACATACTGTCAAATACATAGAATGCTATGAAAAGAACCGATAATGCCGTCGCGATAACTGTGGCAAAAAGCGCGCTTTGGAGAAAAAGAAATCCGATAAGTGTCCCCGATACGCCAATCAGAGAAAATGATCTGAGTCCAAGAATTGCAGAATGGAGTTTGCCGTCAAGCGACCTTTTTTCATTCATCTCCCGCTCGATCCCGATTGCTGCTCCCAAGAGAAAACTCAGTCCGATTTTTATTGCAACCTCTAAAAAATCCATTGATACTATTATATATTCGGCTTCAGAAATTTCCAGAAGAAAAAAGTTGTATAATAGATTCAACTCCTCTTCATGGAAATTGTAATTGTACTTCTTCTTATCGTCCTCAACGGAATATTCTCTATGGCAGAAATTGCAATTGTCTCGTCGCGAAAATCAAGGCTACAACAGCAGGCAAACGAGGGGAATAAAAATGCCCAAGCAGCCCTCGACCTTGCCCACAGTCCGAACAGATTCCTCTCAACGGTACAAATCGGCATAACCTTTGTCGGAATATTTGCCGGCGCATTCGGAGCCGAAACAATCGCCGAAAACCTTGCCGTATGGTTGGGGAATTATCCAAATATCGCACGCTACTCCGAGGCGATTGCGCTTGGACTCGTCGTTACGGTTATAACATATTTGTCTTTGGTGATAGGCGAATTGGTTCCGAAAAGACTCGCACTCACAGCGCCTGAAAAAATCGCAAAAATGGTTGCCCGCCCAATGAATGGACTATCTACTGCAACTTCGCCGCTCGTCAGCCTCCTGAGCGTATCAACGGATTGGATTATCAGAATGCTCCGGGTAAAAAAACCGGTCGAACCGCCCGTCAGCGAAGAGGAAGTGAAAATGCTGATACGCGAAGGTGCCAGAGCCGGCGTGTTTGAGACCGAAGAAAAAGATATTGTCGAGAGAACACTCAAGCTGAACGATATGAAAGCAAACAGTCTTATGATCCCCCGTAAGGATATCATTTGGCTTGACTCCACAAGCAGTATTTCAAATCTCAAAAATAAAATTACAAAATCTCCCCACTCTCATTTTCCGGTATGTGAAGGTGGACTCGACACGGTACTTGGAATTGTACGAACAGAGGATATTCTAACAAGCATTCTAAAAGAGGAAAAATTTGATCTCCGGCAATTTATGCATAAAGCAGTTTTTGTTCCCGAGAGTATGAGGGGGCTTAAAATTCTTGAACTTTTTAAAAAATCCGGTCTCCATACGGCGCTTGTTGTCGATGAGTACGGCAATGTCCAAGGCTTGGTATCGCTTAATGATGTTCTTGAAGCACTTGTCGGAGATATTCCGACTATTGACGAGCTCGAGATCATGGACATAACCCGCAGAGACGATGGGACCTGGCTGGTCGACGGAATGGCATCGATCGAGGACTTTAAGGAATATTTCAAAATAAAAAAGGTTCCCGAAGAGCGAACCGGTGCGTTTCACACGGTGGGAGGACTGCTCATGCATCTTCTCGGTCACATACCAAGTCTTGGTGATACAATTCAATTCGCAGAGTATGAATTGGAAGTTTTAGATATGGACGGGAACAGAGTTGATAAAATCCTCATTAAAAAAACACTTCAAAAAGAGTAACAACTACTTTGTTACCTTCGCACAAACCACATAAACCATAGGAGCGCTCAGATATCTCCAGGGTACAATTTGCCATCCACGAGCGGAGGTGCTCTTTCCTTCTGCCCCACCAATAGAATCGCCAAGTGGAACGGTTTTGGAAACAACTTCGGTATTTCCACCACCGATTGCTACTTTACCGTCGGGACAGTTGAGTTTTATACCGTCTTCGTAATTGGTATTTCTGTCTCCCGGAGGCGTATACCATAAAACCTCAACGTCTGAAACAAGATTGGGTATCGAACTCTGCAAAGCCACACCCCGCTCACCGTTTTTACACTTATCAAGTGAGTCTACGACACGAAGATTGCCGTTTGTGGTGTTACTGCAAGTGAGAACTGCCGAAGGGGAACCCGTAGGACCGGTTTGTGCCCGGGCAATCCAAATAGTACGGTCGTATATAAATACCGAACCTGCAGCAAGAAAAATGAGAAGAACCGTAAACATGTTCGTTCCGAACATGCCTTTCACCGAAGAGTATTTTTTGCCCTTAGCCATGGTGCACCTCTAACTCTAGGCTACCACTTTATTATTTTGGATGTCAAGAGAGTATTTGGGTGGCCAAAACTAAGCCATAAGTCCTTGCGAACGCATTCGTCTGGCTTCTTGTTCGTCAAGAATGATTTTTCTCATCCTGACACTCTTGGGTGTAACTTCAACGAGTTCGTCCTCTGCAATATATTCCATTGCATCCTCAAACCCCATCGTTCGGGGAGTTTTGAAATATTCACTGACCCCTTCACCTTTTGAACGGTGGTTGGTAAGATGTTTTTCTTTTGTAACACTCAGTCTCAAATCATCGTTTCTGGCATTTTGACCGATTATCTGCCCTTTATACACTTCCGTCCCCGGTCCGACGAATAAAATTCCGCGGTCCTGCGCGTTTGTGAGCGAGTATAAATTGGTGACACCAGATTCATGCGCTACGAGAGATCCCTGTTCGCGTTCGTACATGTATCCTGAATCTTTATCGTATTTTTCAAATTGTGTATTGATGATCCCGAGTCCCCGGGTATCGGTAATAAATTCGCTTCTATACCCAAAAAGTCCTCCGGATGAAATTACAAATTCAAAATATGTGATGTTATTTTCGCTTTTCATATCTTGCAGCTCGGCTCTTCGCGCACTCAACTTTTGCATAACGATTCCCGCGTATTCATCCGGTGTTTCGATAAAAACCCGCTCGAAAGGAACTTGTGTAACACCGTTTTCTTCGCGGCTGATAACGTGAGGCTTTCCGACCTGAAATTCGTACCCTTCGCGCCTCATTCGCTCTACTAATATCGCAATATGAAGTTCCCCCCTACCCGAAACAATCCAACCGCCAACCGTGTCATTTTCCACGCGAAGTGCCATGTCGGTTTCGAGTTCTTTGTAGAGTCGGTCCTGAATTTGACGGGATGTTTTAAATTCACCCTCACGGCCTGCAAACGGAGAATTATTGACGGAAATACTGACACGAATAGTCGGCTCTTCTATCGCAAGACCTGTTATCGCCTCCGTTGCCGTATCACCTACTATCGTCTCACCAATCAGTGGCTCTTCACATCCGGCAACCGATACTATATCTCCCGCAGATGCTTCTTTTGCCTCGATCTTCTCAAGCCCCTCAAAAGTCATGAGACTCGTTACTCGGAATTTTTTCTTCTCACCATTTTGAAGAATTTGGAAGACCTCTTGAGAAGATGCAACTACACCATTATATATACGTCCGATTGCAATTCTGCCTTTGTGGGGATCGGACGATAAAGAAGTAATAAGTATCTGCAAAGGCAGACTCGCATCACCTGAAGGTTCGGGAATTTCTTTTAAAATGGTTTCAAACAACGGCTCGATCGAATTCATAGATGAGAGATCAGACTCCAGACCTGCTTTTCCTTCTTTGGCCGATGCGTAGACTATCGGAAAATCCGCAGTCTGATCATCTGCCCCCAGTTCTAAGAATAGGTCAAGCGTTTTATCAAGAACGTGATGGATCCGTGCATCGGGTTTGTCGATTTTATTCACAACTACAATTATTTTTAGTCCGAGTTCGAGCGCTTTTTTAAGAACAAATCGAGTCTGAGGCATCGGTCCTTCTTTTGCATCTATAAGGAGGAGACACCCGTCTGCCATCTTAAGTACCCGCTCTACTTCTCCTCCAAAATCTGCGTGCCCGGGGGTATCGATAATATTTATCTTTGTTCCGTTCCATTCGACTGAGGCATTTTTAGAAAAAATAGTTATACCTCGCTCGCGCTCAAGATCATTACTATCCATGATCAGCTTGTCACCGGCGTCTTTGTGGATTTTGGTCTTTGACTGCTTAAGAAGTGCATCAACAAGCGTAGTTTTGCCATGGTCAACGTGAGCTATAATTGCGACATTTCGTATGTTATTCATAAAAAAACCGCCCTTTTTGGCGAGTCCGTATTAATTATAACAAAAAACCTATAATATTCCTAATCTCTTACCCATTTCAAACCTACCCTTTACTATTTCTTTGATTTTCCTGTAAACTATTATCCATGAGGAAAAATCGTATGCATCGTGTTCCGCTTATTGCAGGTGTCTTTCGTTCGGTAGACGCCAACGTTTCAAACCGGGGGTTTGTCGATGGTTTGAAGAAATCATTTGCCGATCTTGGTACGGATATCGAGGTCTCAATTTCTCCGACCACACTCTCGATTCTAAAAAATGAACCGGCACTGGTTCTATCCAATCATCCGTTTATCGACGTTTTTTCAGTCGTCGCAGCTCTTCCTGAGCGAAAAAATGTCAAACTCATCGCGACTGTGGAATTTATGAGATGTGCCCCCAGCATGGACGATCACATTATTTTCGTGGACACAAGGCACCGAAAAAAAGCGCAAAAAATAGGAAGAGTGTTTCACGCCTTTATCGGAATTCTCAACCCAATTCCTCGTCCTTCATATTCTGAGGCTCATCAAAAAAATATCGATGCAATCAGTGCCGCATCAACTCACGTAAATAACGGTGGCCTTGTCGTACTCTTCCCTTCCTCCAACAGCAAGAACGGGGAATGGCAACAAGGAGTTGGTCATCTTCTTAATGCAACCGATAAAAACCGCACTCAGGTTGTGAATGTCCAGGTCACCGGTTCACTTTTTTCAGAACGGCTTCGCAAATTGCCTTTTCTCTCATTTATTATTCCTAAAGTAAAAGTCACCTTCGCAGAAAGCTATACGCTTAGTGAAGTGTATGAGTCTGATCCCAAACTTATTACGAGGAACGCAGAGAATCGGTATATTCTCTGGGAGAAAAGTCTTACAAGAGAACGATACTTCGTCAAACGTTGGGTGTTCAATTTTGCCAGAATCTTAGATTTTTAGCCTCAAATTCCGCTGGAAATTTGACTTTTTCGTCCTAAAGTATTATTGTAGTAGTCCACGAATGAATAAGGCAGCATTAATCATCGTTATACTTTTTACTCTTACTTATCCTATTGCTTCAGTCTATGCTGCCACCAGCACAGATATCAACATTTCAAATAACGGGTCGGGTTCCAGATCAAAAGTAGAAGTTAATAATAATATAAATACCAATTCACAAAATGAAACAAATGACTCATCCACACATACAAAAATCAGAATCGAATCAAACGGCGAAGTTAAAGAATATGAATCAAATGAACAGGGAACTATCAGAGTAGAATCATCCGATGGGGGTGCGAAGGTTGAAATAAATAGTGATGTTAAAGGAAGTGCGGTAGTAAAGGGGGGAAATGAGGAGGAAAAAGAAATTGTGGAGGGTTCTGAGTCTCAAGAAAAACAAAACACCGAGCCTTCATCGTCTGAAGACAAATCAAGAACTGATCAAAATCTTTTTGAGAAAATCGTATCAATTCTCCGAAACATCTTCTTTAATAACGACTAAAGACTCGGGTTTTGTTGGTTAAATTATCGGGAAAAACGTTGTTTTCCTCCTCCGCTTCGGAAATCTCTTCGATCTCCTCCTCGTCTGTCATCTCTTCCTCCACCGTATGAAGGGCGTTGAAAGTTGCTTGGGCGAGCTTCTTGCGGACGAGCTTCGTTAACGATGATTGATCTTCCGTCAAATTCTTTTCCGTTGAGTTCGTCTACTGCTTTTTTAGCTTCTTCTTCCGTTGCAAATTCTACAAATCCGAATCCTTTTGATCGTCCTGAAAACTTATCTTTAATTACAACAGCAGATACGACTTGACCAACTTGGGAAAAAAATTCAGCAAGAGTTTCATCTGTGGTTCCCCACGAAATTCCTCCTACAAATAGTTTGGTTGCCATGTAATTCACCTCCGTTCTTTATATATGCAATCCGTTTTTAAATTACTTCTTATGGCAACACTACTTGTGAAGACACTGAAAGAAGTTGTAGCAGATCACTGATATAGTATTATACAGTATTTTATTCAAGAAAAAAAGCAAGCCGCATTTTGTTGACTATGAAAGTACATACTGCTATAGTGATACCAATGTTACAAAAGGTACTGATTCTTGCATGCATAGTACTCTTTTTCGGATTGCCGTCGACTGTTCTTGCCGTACAACCGCCTCCTCGACCGGTCGCACCGACAGCCCCCACAGCTCCTGAAGCACCCGAGCCACCACAAATTAGCGGAGACTACGAAGTTCCTGAGCGACCCGGGCTAAGAGTGAGAGTTTTTGCTCATCCCCCGAAGCCCACTCCACCTCCCAAACCGGGTACGACAGAGACAACATCCAATCTTCTTGC
>CAZBEA010000022.1:0-13660 GCA_964490835.1 uncultured Gammaproteobacteria bacterium | reverse complement strand
AATATACCACTCTTCTCTAACTTTCAAAGTGGTACAGTTTTCGGGGGCTAGATCATACCCTCGTTACGAAATCCATTTAGTAGAGCCTTAGCTTCACCGTCTAGAAACAGAAGCCATGCGGTTTGACGCATCAATTCGCAAACGGCATCCCCAAAGTCGCCTCGATTACTCCCGAGCATTTGCGAAACCTTATTCTCGAGTGCTTTGGCATCGTCCATTTCAAAGAAGATGACAGGTTTGCGATCATGCCTTTGACGACGGTAAAAAGAAACGACTCCATTCGTCATGTCTTCTACAAACATATGCATGTAGCCGCGTGGAACAACGCGCTTTGCTCTCTGCATTTTTCCGAGAATTTGTTGAAACACTTGAACTTTTCCTATTCGTCATCTTCTGGTTCATCGTCAAATGTCCGGCTCCATCCTTCTAAGTCATTTCCATAGTCAATATGTTGCAACATTGGATGTTTCCTCAAATATGCGACAACAAAGATTTTGAAACCAACGTTGAGTCCATGGAGTCCTGCATAGGAAGAACAAATTTTTCGAATGACTTGGCTTTGGTGATCAACTGGTGTTGATCGCGCAGTAAAAGACATTATTCTGTCGTTCATAAGGCCTTGCGACTCTAGCACACGATTAAAATCCATACTCCATTGAGTTCGTTGGATATCTAGCGGGTAACTGGTGAAGCCACTTGACCGCAACCTTAGTAGCGCAGAAATGTACTTTCCGATTTGCTGTTCATCGGCTTGCTGCAAGAATTCGTCCCATTTCGCTGTAACTACTTCCCAGAGTTTTGGTTCTGAATGCAATTCGGCAAACAACTTGATGTATCCACATACCTCTAAGAGATTGACCAGGTAATCTGCCGACAAATTCTCCTTTTCCACATCTTTCAATGAGTCATTCAGTGACAGTTTCATTCGATCACGATATGTCCAGGAAGAAATGAACGTCTGATTGAAGACAGCCTTCATTCGGTCTAAGTCACTTGCTCTGCAGGCTTCAAAACATTCGTGCTGAGCCAAATGTAATGCATGTCCGAAATAGTCGGGCCATTGCTTATCGAATGGAACTTTGCTTAGTTCCGGAAGCAACTCAATGTATGCTTGCTTTGTTTTCGTTTCATTTGTCTTTGCCTTGGACAGCTCTTCACTAATGTCAATAGTTGGCCAAGGAACATCCTTTGTGATATGAAAGGCATCCAGTATCGATTGTCTTTGCTTAAGAGTTTCAACCATTCGGATGAATTTGGAATTATACTCAATCCATCGTTGCAAAGTGTGAGCTTTGAATCGAGCTAAGTTACTCTTGTGAAGAGTCTCAAGAATGTTCTCATAGAAGTTTGCCTCCAATGTCCGTACATAATTATAGTACTCATATAGAACGTGAAGGTACGCCTCCACGCAAATCATGTGGACATACCATTGTGGACTTATTACCCGTCCTTCGATGTTAAATTCATTGCGCAAGTGGGCGGCGAATTGTTCGAGCCGTTGTAGCATTGGTGATGGCGTAGCAAGCCGATAAATACTGTTGCGATTTGCCCAATTTGGATTATTAAAGGTAGCAATTAACTGCTCTACAGAGTTCTTCTCGATTGATCTCGTAAGCCCCAGAACAGCTTCTATCGGCAGCCGAGTGAGCGAGTCTGTAAATGCAAGAACGTTTGTGTCCTCAGCGACTTGGGACTCTTGAAAAAGGGTTACCCCAAAGTCCCGAAGGGAGTTTAATAGTAATGATGTCGACTCTACATCCAAGTCCTGAGCAGCTTCATCAACACTTTTGATGATTATCTCGTAACCTTGTGTAATCGCTGATTTGTTTTCTTTCTCAAGTAATGCGGTGAAGATCGAAACTACTATGCTAATGATTCTCTCTTCCAGCCACGTTCGGTTGATCCCTGACGTAGCTTGTATAGATGTGCCTGTCCGCAAAGCAATTTCTCTTCGATGCGAATCTACCATTCCCCACGGTTCAAACAAGTTTGTCCGATCATACCACATGCTTTCGGCAGGAATGCTTGACTTGTGCTTTGTATAGTAATCGAGGCAATCAACAATATTTCTCAGAATATCAAGCAATTCGCCCTCAGAGTACTTCGCGGTATCTATTCCAAATTTCAAGAGATCCTCAATAACATCCAAATTATAGGCCACAACCCTTCGCTGGTGGTTTTGCGAAGCCCTTGTACGCCAATAGAGATTTGCCTTACAAACTCGGTCAATGGCCGTAATTATTCGTTTGTACACTATTGGTAGCGCCCGCTGAGGCTCCAAACCGCTGAAGACTGATGTGCCAACCGCCCAGAATAGACTGATTGTATAGATAGAAAGCAACCCGATTCCGAGAAGTGCCCAGAATGTAATTATTCCTCCAAGTGATTTCACTACCAGAAAATAGAGGCTAGTTAGTGCGATCGTGACCAGCAATCTGACGTAACGTGTTCCAATAGGTGAGGATATGAACAACCCTCTGACCGCTTTTGATGCTTTTATTAGATAGCTACTCGCAATGCCAGACAGCGCCGAAAAGTAGAGACCGAGAAGTACTCCCGATACGCTTGCCGTTGTCACAAGAAATGAATCAATTGCTTCCTCGTCTGGTTCAAATGGAATTGGTAGGAGTCGGTCTATTCCAAATATGAGGAGCACAACTACTGAAGCCCAGAAGCTCGACTTAGTTAGAATTTGCATCCCTGATATGAATATCTGAAGCGAGAGTCGCTGTTCTTTTCCGACTTCATTGAGGTTGTAGAACAGCCTTCCAAGTCGGAATAATAGTTCCTCTGTTATCCACGTACGAATACTCCAGAAAAGCTTCTTCTGATACAAATTGTTTTTGAGAGTCAACAAACTTGGCATTAAGGAATTCTTCTCAAATAGTCTGCCCACAGTTAGTTTGACAAGCTAACCTTCTTTTGCGACCGAACATTCAATCTACCCTGCTACCTCCAACTTTCCAAGTGGTCTGCCCCCACATTCCCGCCACACCGCATGCCCCAGCACCTCCCTTTGATAGAATTCCGCAATTCCCCTTAGACAGAAGGTTCAATCTTGATCCTGCCGCGGCTTCGCCGTCAAATTCGCACCGATGGTGATAGCAGCAAGGGCACGATCCGGAACAGTTAACACCTACACTTGCACACCTACGGTCACAGCTTCCCACTTTAAATCGTGCGGCTGCCTTATATTGTGCGAAGTAGTGTATCTGGGCTTGGACTTGGAGACAGGGAGTGAATGGTATGGCATGGTTGGAGTGTCATTTGTTGAGTGATTAGGTTAAGAGAATTGCGTTCTCAACTTCTCGTAAAAGTTTTTTCTTCGCATTTTCACGATCTATATACCAATCTGTTGACCAAACTCTGTAGAGCTTCCAGTTCAAGTTCTCTAAGACTTCTTGTCTTTGGCGATCTCGCTCGCGTGCAACTCGGGAAGAGTGGTAAGTTGCACCATCGCATTCAATGCCCAGCGCGTATGTACCTTGGCGCTTAGGGTGAACTATTGCGAGATCAATCCGATATCCAGCACATCCAACTTGTGCTTGAACAGTGTGACCACTCTCTTGAAGAAAGTCCATTACAGAATCTTCAAATTCAGAATCTGTCTCAGTGAGTGCCTGCTCGAAGACGGGAACTTCACCTGTTTCAGCGTATTCAAGAAACTTCTTAAATACTGCCACACCTCGTTCTTCTTTGCCTTCGCTCAATCTAATGTCAGCCGAGGTAATGTTTGAGAAAATGATGCATTGTTCCTTTGCGCGTGTAAAGAGCACATTCAACCTATTCTCCCCACCGAGGGAGTTAATAGGTCCAAAATTCTGAGTTATCTTGCCGAGTCCGTCTCGCCCGTATCCAACGCTCACGACAATAATATCTCGTTCATCACCTTGAATACTTTCCAAGTTCTTGACGAATACTGGCTCTTTGGCATCATCTGAGAACGCTCCCTCTATTTCTGGGAATTGGCGTCTCTGCGCTTCTAATAACTCCCAAATCTTCTCCGCTTGATTCTTGTTGAATGTTGCAACTCCGATAGACTTGTCAGGCGCCTTCTTCAATTGTGCAACGACGAAGCGTGTGATGGCTTCGGCTTCTTTTAGATTCGTGCGTGATTTGCCCTTACCTCTATCCCACACAGTTTCAGGTAGATGGACAAGCTTCATCCCAAGATGCTCTACCTTTGCATGAGAAGCCGGAAAGACATTCAGATTATTCGTGTAAAATTCTATGTTTGACAATGCGATTAGCGATTCATGCTTGCTTCTGTAATGCCAACGAAGCTCGCGAGTCGGAAACGTAGTTTTGCAACGCTGAAGTATGCTTTCGTTCTTTTCGGCAATCTCTTCAACTTCATCTTCGTCGCCTTCCGAATCCGCTATCTTATCGAAGAAACTTGTGGGTGGGAGTTGTTTTGTGTCACCCATTACGATGAGCTGGGCTCCTCGGATTGCCGGGCCTAAAGCATCTTCAGTTCGTACTTGACTTGCCTCATCAAAGAGAACGACGTCAAACTTTAATCCTTTGGGGTCAATAAACTGAGCAACTGACAGCGGACTCATCATAAAACACGGCTTTATTTGCTGAATAATCTGCCCACATTTCGAAAGTAGCGACCGTATTGGAACGTGTCTTTGCTTCTTGCCAAGTTCGTGTTTCAAGAGTCGGAATGCATCGTCTCCTCGCCTTGTTGTTTCAATATTAGGCAGGTTCTCGAATAGCTTATTTGTCAATCTACTCTTGTTTAGTCTTAGTATGTCCTTGTCAAGTTTTCGGAAATCACGGATTCTGCCGCCGTGGACTTCAGCGGAAAAGTTTGCCAATGTTTTATTTGCCCGGATCGTTTTGTCGAGGAGGCTGGTACTAAATGAAAGGTCAAACGCCGGGACAAAATCATCAGGAATTGAAAGTTCTCCGCACTCAATAAGTTCAAGAATGCTTCCAAGTTTCTGAAATTCCGATTCGTCTCTGATTCGCGTATATCGCGACCACTCCATCAACAGATCAATACGTGCTAACCAAACCATGAGTTTGTGCCGAAGCTTTGTGAAATCGCAATCGTCGATATTTGTTGCTTCTAAGAGCGACCACTCAAACTTGACGATTTCACGCAGCTTCTCAATTTCAACGTATAGAAGGTCAATTGAACCTGCAATTTGATCAATTACTGACTTAATGTCCGAACGCGACACCCCGTTTGAGACAACATGAATTGCTTCATTGGTTAGTACCTTGGATAAAATGTCTTTCCGAAATGACACAATCCAATTTGAAAATTCACGCAATCGTTGCGTATCGCCATCAAGCCCCTTCCAATGCGAACCAAATAAAGCCTTACCCTGATTATCTTCTTCGATAATTTGGTTTCGCATGCTTATGCATTCAATTAGTTTTTCATAGTCTGCAATGATTTCGCTTGAGCCTTTGGGTGGTCGAACAATGTAAAGATTTCTTAGAGTAGCTCTAGACTTCCAGTAGGATGGCCGAAATGCATGTAGGGGTTTTGCGGCTTCTTGTCTAAATTGATCGAGGGAATGTGAAGGCTGCTGCGAAAAGTCGCTTAATCTAAACTTCGTTTCTAATTCTCTCTCCCTTGCTTGATAAGATTCCAGTATATGAATTAGTTGCTGAGCCGCTTCGTTAGGCTTATTCCATTCGTTATTTGTGAGCACTGCAATGTCATTGGGCTCCGATTCCATGACCACACGCGCTGCGACAAGTGACCGCTGCGTTTCCTTGGCATTCAATGGCGTGCTAATTCCAACCTCCGAAACTAGCTCGTTTATCCTGCTCTCCAGCTGATCAAGGTGCTTTATTAGAAGACCAATCTGAGATTCTGTTTCGTGTACATCAGCTGCTAACACAATGCTTGTGGGACATGTTGCCGCCCACGGATGTTTTCCTAACGGATGCATCTGACGAATTTGGTCTGCAAGCAACGCGAGACTTCTGTGCGCTTTTCTTATGTCTTCATGCGACATTTCGGAAGCATTTCCCATCCATGTTTTTATTGCTTCTCGGTTGGATGAGTCAAAATACCTTCGTGATTTTTCGGCAATCGAGTATAAGCGATAAGGGGTTAGTTTAGCATTTCCTATTGGTGTTCGAAGTACCTCGGCAAAGCTGTTTAGTTCTGCTTTTTGACGCTCAATATCATCATACTCATAGGTTGACCCGAGATGTCCGGGTTTCGCAGATTCTAAGGTCAAATTTAGCGCATCAATAAATGACTTCTTCTTGGTTTTGTGACTATGCAATTCGAGACAGAAAAGTCCAATTCCCGCTTCATCAAGCCTTCGTTTAACAACCTCTAATGCTGCCATTTTCTCGCTGACAAACAGTACGCGCTTTCCTTGTGCAAGAAGCTCAGCGATGGTATTTACAATTGTTTGGCTCTTACCTGTTCCCGGAGGGCCTTCAACAACAAGGTTGCCGCCAGCTTTGATTGCCTCTATCACACATATTTGCGATGGATCCGCATCAACCACATGATGTGTATCGCGACTTTTTAGCTTTTCGTCTATTTGTTGCTCGGGCAATTCTGGGGCTAATGATGCTTCTGTCCTCCCCGTAAAGACCTCGTGTAAAACGAGATGATTGTGTGGCTTTTCATTTTCGCGCCAATTTGTCTCATCAAGATCCTTCCACATTACAAATTTCGCAAAACTAAAGAAATCCAAAAGAAGGTCCTCTCCAACAGACCAGTTTACTTTACCTCGTACTGCCTGCTGCACTGCCTTGAAATAGCCGTCGATTCCTAGTTTTTCTTCTGGCATTATGAATTCAGGAAGATCGACATTTTGTTCTTTTAGTTTTTCTTTTAGCGAGACGTTCGTAAATATTTCATCACCGGTCCAAGTGAGTTTGTATGATGCTCCCGCCCGAGCGCGAGTTAGTTCAACTGGGATAAGTATGAGTGGCGATGTGTTTGTGATGTCGCTTGATTCTGCTTCGCGCCAAGTTAGAAACCCTGTCGCCAAGTAGAGAATTGAATATCCTTGTTCTTCAAAGAACGCTTTTGCGGTGTTCGATATTCGAAATAGTCTCTTTTGTAGATGTTCTGCTTCCATCTTTGTTTGAAGGAACCTGTCTGTATGGCGGGATTCTATTTCGCTAATGGGGTCAGAAAGCGTCCATAGCTCTGATTCATCAACGCCAAACTCTTCAATCAGATCGTTCGCTAAATCAACAACTGTCTTTTTTGAGCTAGACAGCTTTGCTGCGGTTGGTTTGAATTGCATTGCTTGTTCGCGAAGCACCAGAATGTCATAGACCTCCGCTGGCAGCTCGTCGATTATTTGAAGCGTCCAAGTCTTTCTTTGGCGATAATTTATCATTCGATTTCGACGCGACAAATCAAGTAGTCGTTGCCGTGCATCTTGGATCGCCTTCGCGACTTTCTCGTCATATGACGTAGTCTTAGTTGACATTATTGCACCTTGCTTGGTTAGCCTACCCGATCTTACTTAGCATTCTCATCGAACATCTCTCGTGCTTGACTTTGGATTCTTGGGTTTCGTTCTTCACCGACTGACAGTGAAGTCTGATGAAAAAAATGGTGCTGATATCGTGACTTGACCAATTACTTGTCGGGCTAGACCAGAACCGCAGCGCCGCAATGCTTCGGGCATCACTTTGTCGCTACCCCTGTATGTATCAGTGGTAAAAAGTGTAAGTACGGGAGTCAGCGCGCTTGGCTGACAGTATTCGCTCTGAAAGTAAAGATTCGTGCACACGAAGTTCGTTGCTTTGGCGAGAAAACTCCACAGACCTATATATGTGCGTATTGGCTGCTTCAACCTTCCACGACAGTGGTGTGTCAACAAATGAATACTTAACTTGTTTGCTATCGAGTGACTTCGCTGATTCTTTGATATCACCGGAAGAGCGTAGCCATTGTGTAACTGATAAGTTACTTGAGGCAATACGACCAGGATTAGACTGATTTCGTAACCATCCATTTCCTGCTTCAATGCGATTTTCTAAGAGAAATGACGTTTTACTATTCCTTAACTCGATCAACCTGAGGTTTTGCTTGTTCTGAACAACTGACTTAATGTCACCCGATCGAAGGTTAATACCTCCACCAATACTGACATTGAACCCTTGTTTAAGATTGATAGCGTTGATCTTGTTGGCGAGAGTGTTGTAACGGTCAACAAGCGATTTGAGTTTTCTTGCCATTCTATTATAGTCATCAACAAGCAAATTGTGCTCATCTATGTGCTCCACTTTTCCCAACGTAATCCTCATACTAAGTTCAGAAATTCTGGATTCCATTACGTTTAAAGCGCTCTCAGATTTCTTGATCTGATACTCTAGTGATGATGCTGTTGAGTCAAGCTCTTTGAAATATTGAGGGGCAAAGATTGAATTGTCGAGATTGCTCACTCGGCGAAGCATGTTGTCGATGATTGTACTATCAGTCGAGCCAGCGCCGTATTTGTCGATCAATGGTGATGCATAGGCAACCCGTGTGTATTGTGAGACGTTTGTTTCATTCAAGCGAACACTTGAGGGGTTGGCCACTGATGCGATTGCTAACATTTTCTTTGTTGAGTCTGGTGTATCAAATGCAGGCACGGGCACTGCAAGAAATGCGTCTAAGTCGATTCGTGAATTCATATTCATAGACTGTAGCCACGAAAAAAGGGCAATCAGCCGTCCGACCACATCCAATTCGCGATAGGGGAGCAATATTGTACTGTAGTCAGCGTAATTGGCGTTGAGATGATCGATTGTTTTTCTAGTCGCAGCCCCAACTTTTAGGTCTTTATCGGTTCGCTCAACATCCGCAATAAAGCGGTGTGATAAAATTGCGCCTATCTCGCCATCAGTCACTGTCCCAATCGAATCGGGATAGAACCAATACCGAATTTGCACGTGGCCAGTCTCTGCATCAAGAAAAGACCTGTCGTCTTCTGTCACAAATCCAGGAATGCGGCCCGAGATCGAGTCCTTCATTATCTTATGAGTATTAGGGTCAATCCCTGTACTCATCGTCTTGAACAATTTGTCGGCTTCAAGAACAACATGACCAATGCGGGTATCTTCGAGGAGACCTCCAAAGTTGACTTTTGCGTACCTATTGTCTTCGTGTTGGTCGAGACTAATATATGGCTCATTTTTCCCGCAATGGAAAACTGCCCTGTAAGCAACTGCCAGATCTGACAGAGACAGCGGGAATCCAGCCAAAGTCTGAGTAGAATCTTTATGTCCGTAGAAGTGTAGATTGTCGTCGTCGTCCACTTCAACGGCTTCGAGTCTGACGCCAACATCCAGGAGGTCAGATATGCCTGCAAGATTGGGAATTTGCAGGGTTGGATCAAGCGTGAGGTCTACTGTTTTCAGCTGAAGCGGCACAACGTTTAGTTTGATGGTCTGAGACGCATAGCTGTTAGTGAATACGTAAGTTTCGATAGTTTGAATTGTGATACCACTGGATTCAAGAATACTTCGTAGAGGATGGCGGATAATCCCTAGATGTTTGGCTAGAGCGGTCTCAGCATCTATCCCATGGATAAAGACACGAATTTTCTCTTGATTGTAGTAAATCTGAAAATGGCCTTCCCTTGCGAGAGCTACCCACGCCGGCACTTCGGCATTCGGTAGGTAATTCAAGAGGATATTTATAAGCGGCACTGAGTCAGGGCCTTGTTCAGCTAACAACACATCGTGACACAACAAAGAGAATGGTTCAAGATATGGCTGAACCAGTCCATCTAAGTTGTCTGAATTGGCTGAAAGTTTGGCAATAACTTCTTCGACAGTTTCGCCGTTGTGCGTAATAACAGATCCATCTACAAGGCCGCCGTACGATATAGTAATCCATTTGCTCCCTCGTGGCCAAGGCGAGCCATTTGAATAGAACCAATAGCCCAGAAAGACAACTAGAACGCCTACAACAACAAGAATGTAAGACGAGTTCCGTCGAAGTCGATGTAGTAAGTGTTTGTGCCTGTTCACCCAAAATGCCGATCTGCAATGAAAGCAGCTGACACGCATGACCTCGGTTGTCCTGGGAATTCTATTTTGAACACCACACGTGGGACACTGAATTATTTGGGTTGAAGTTTCCCCGCTCATTTGAATGATCCCCTAAGTTGCATTGAACTACTTGCTTCGCAACAATTCTTCCTCAGGGCTCTGCCTTTTGTTTAATATCCGGGATTCGCGAATCCGTTTGACTAAGGGATGATTCACATCATAAACTACTTTGGGAATCGTCGGCAGCAGAATGAGGCCAAACACCGATTCTGATTCAACAACCTTAACAACTCGGTCTGGCAACAACTCTCGCAAACCGTAATCGCCAACTTTATAGACTTCATAACCATCTTTTCTGGTTCGAATGACTTCTTTGGGAAAGATGCCCTTAAGACCGTACTGACCGACGTCATAGACTTCAACTTCGCCGGTCGTCGTGTTTTTCTGAATAATGGATGACGGAAATATGTCGCGCAAACCAAATTCGCCGACATCATAGATGTGCACGGCGCGATCTCCTTGCTGCTCAGCCTCTTCTACTGGGAACAAGTCTCGCAGTCCGAAATCGCTGACTCGGTACACCCTCCAAGTTCCTGTGAATTCATCAGACGTGACTATCTTATCAGGGTTAATCTTGCACAGTCCAATCGTATCTACCGAAAATACCTCATAATCGCCAGTTGTAGTGTTCTCATCAATAACAATGCTTGGAAATGAGCTTGTGAGGCCATACTTATTCACATCATACACTTCCATGTCCTGCGAACTACAAACAGTCACTGAAGCCGCCCAAATAATCACCAGCAGGAGCATCCGCAGCGCGCGATCAACCGTCATACGTGCTGACCGTCGGCCCCAAACTAGGAGTTCTGGATTGATATGTGCTCTCAGAGATGCTGACATTATGCTATTGCTTCATCATCCCCGCCACAACCGCATCGAAAAGCTGATCGGCGGAGGATTGAGAGGTTCGGAGTTGGGAGTCCAATTCATCACACAGCTTCATCAACTCATCGACTTTGGCGACGATTCGGTGTTGCTCGGGGAGAGGTGGGAGAGGAACGGCAAGTTGACGTAATGCTGTGCCGTTGACGTTGGGTTGTCCTGTTCCAAGGCAACTTGCATGAAGTTGTTGCCAATAAAGAGGTGAGTCAAGGTAGTACCGTAAATAGTATTCTGATATCTTACTGAACGGAACCAGCCGGATAAGATATGATGCAAATACCGCCGTAACTGGCGCACTCTCGATCAAGAACGATTTGCCCACTGTTCCGCCTGTTCGTGCTATCAGTATGTCACGAGATGACAGCTTATAGTCGCTGACCTTCTCCTTCTCAATTGAACATCCCGGTACTGTGTCCCAATTCACTTTGCCGTTCTGGATATCTGTAATCCGCAGAAGTCTTACTGCCTTCATGTTTGCATTCGCGGACGCCGTGAATCCATAGTGGATCTTTGACGTGACTTGCCCCATTGCAGCCATTAACCACGTACTCGGAAGTTCGAGGTCTATCTTGTTTGCAGTGATCGCCTTTCCATTGTACTGAGGGTCAAGAGTCATCTTCCCCAACAACTTCTCCGCCGGTTCATCGTTTGGATCCTGCGGTACAAGTTTACCTGTGACGGCGAGTTGAAGAATGGCTTGACGGAGGTCTTTGACGGTTTCGGGAGTGTCGAAGATGATGTTGAAATGGTCGGAAATGCGTTGCCAAGATCTGGCAAACAACTTTGGTTCCTTCGCCGTGGTAAGCTCATTTAGTGCTGCCTTACCCAGAGCGGCGCGAGTCTCTGCCTTGCGCTTCTTCTGCTCTTCCAATTCATCACACAGCTTCATCAACTCATCGACTTTGGCGACGATTCGGTGTTGCTCGGGGAGAGGTGGGAGAGGAACGGCAAGTTGACGTAATGCTGTGCCGTTGACGTTGGGTTGTCCTGTTCCAAGGCAACTTGCATGAAGTTGTTGCCAATAAAGAGGTGAGTCAAGGTAGTACCGTAAATAGTATTCTGATATCTTACTGAACGGAACCAGCCGGATAAGATATGATGCAAATACCGCCGTAACTGGCGCACTCTCGATCAAGAACGATTTGCCCACTGTTCCGCCTGTTCGTGCTATCAGTATGTCACGAGATGACAGCTTATAGTCGCTGACCTTCTCCTTCTCAATTGAACATCCCGGTACTGTGTCCCAATTCACTTTGCCGTTCTGGATATCTGTAATCCGCAGAAGTCTTACTGCCTTCATGTTTGCATTCGCGGACGCCGTGAATCCATAGTGGATCTTTGACGTGACTTGCCCCATTGCAGCCATTAACCACGTACTCGGAAGTTCGAGGTCTATCTTGTTTGCAGTGATCGCCTTTCCATTGTACTGAGGGTCAAGAGTCATCTTCCCCAACAACTTCTCCGCCGGTTCATCGTTTGGATCCTGCGGTACAAGTTTACCTGTGACGGCGAGTTGAAGAATGAGTTGTCTAAGCTTGGCAATCCCATTCGGAGCATCAGCCATGTACCCGAAGTTCTCGAGAAAGGTCTTCGTGGTCATTTGAAGTTGTGCAAGAGGGATTGGGCAAGGCTGTCGCGCAAGCTTGCTTGCGTCTTGTTCATGTCCTGCAAAAGGTCTTTGAACTGCACCAAGAGTTGATCCGGATCACCGGGGCCATCATCTGGGCGGTTTGGGTTCTTGATATCCAGATTAAAACCCCGCTCCTGAATCTCCTTGAAGCTCACCTTCCACGCAAATTCACTTTCCTTCCTTTTGCCCCACCACTTCTTCTCCGACTCAAACTCTTCAATCCTCATCGGTTTCGTCTTGGAGTACGATTTATAGCCGTCGGGATAAGGGTGTTCAAAGTACCAGACTGTCTTCGTCGGCTGTCCCTTTTCGAAGAACAACAAGTTTGTCTTGATGCCTGTGTAGGGATTGAATACTCCGTTGGGCAGCCTGACAATCGTGTGCAGATTGCAGGTGGTCAATAGCTCTTCCTTGATGCGCGTTTTCACACCCTCCCCGAATAACGTACCATCCGGCAACACAATTGCCGCGCGTCCACCGTCTTTGAGCAGGTGCTTGATTAGTACCAAGAACAGATCCGCCGTCTCGCGTGTTTGAAATTGCTTCGGGAAGTTCTGCTCGATGCCATCTTCTTCCATTCCACCGAATGGTGGGTTGGTTACGACAACATCGACTCGGTCTTTAGGACCATAGTCTCTCAATGGCCTGGACAGCGTATTATCATGCCGGATTTGGGATGGCACTTGAATATCATGCAAGAGCATGTTCGTCACACAAAGCAGATGCGGCATCGGTTTCTTCTCGACACCATGGATAGACTGTTGAAGCTTCTCTTCATCCTTGGTCGTCTTGACGTACTTGCGACGAATGTGCTCAATCGAACAGGTTAGGAACCCACCTGTTCCGCATGCTGGGTCGAGAATTTTCTCGCCTAACTTGGGGTCCACCATGTCCACCATGAACTGCGTAACAGCACGCGGTGTATAGTACTCCCCTGCGTTGCCAGCGCTTTGCAGATCTTTCAGAATCTGTTCGTAGATATCCCCGAAGATGTGTCGATCCTCGGATCTGTTGAAATCGATCTCGTTAATCTTGTTAATAACCTGCCGGATTAGCGTACCGTTTTTCATGTAATTATAGGCGTCTTCAAACGCCTCT